>NZ_JBEAHS010000036.1:0-119391 GCF_040062505.1 Klebsiella sp. JN_Kp127 | reverse complement strand
GGAACCGTAGCCCTGCTAAGCGTAGCGCGAGCAGGGAATACCCCGGATAGCGGCGGGTAGCGCCTTATCCGGGCTACCCGACGGTCTGGAACCGTAGCCCTGCTAAGCGTAGCGCGAGCAGGGAATATCCCGGATGGCGGCGCGTAGCGCCTTATCCGGGCTACCCGACGGTCTGGAACCGTAGCCCTGCTAAGCGTAGCGCGAGCAGGGAATATCCCGGATGGCGGCGCGTAGCGCCTTATCCGGGCTACCCGACGGTCTGGAACCGTAGCCCTGCTAAGCGTAGCGCGAGCAGGGAAGCCGGTATCTATGCTACAACTTCTTACGCAATAACCGCAGCGCGTTAGCCGTTACCAGTACGGTGGCGCCGGTATCCGCCAGCACCGCCAGCCACAGGCCGGTCAGGCCGAGCAGGGTGGTGACAAGGAAAATCCCCTTCAGCCCTAAGGCAATCGCGATGTTCTGGCGAATATTCGCGTGGGTCGCCCGCGCCAGGGAGATCATCTGCGCCAGGCCGGTCAGACGGTTGTGGGTCAGCGCGGCGTCGGCGGTCTCCAGCGCCACGTCGGTGCCGCTGCCCATGGCGATGCCGATGGTCGCCGCCTTCATCGCCGGGGCGTCGTTGATGCCGTCCCCGACCATCGCCAGCGGCGCATCGGCATTCAGCGCCATCACCGCTTCGACTTTGTCCGCCGGCAGCAGGCCGGCGCGGAATTCCAGCCCCAGTTCGCTGGCGATGGCCGCCGCGGCGCGCGGGTTATCCCCGGTAAGGATCACCCCCTGCACCCCCAGCTGGTGTAAGGCATCCACTGCCTGACGCGCGTCGTCGCGCAGGGTGTCGCGCAGCGCCAGGATGCCGAGAAGCGTCTCGCCGCGCATGACCAGCACCACCGTTTGACCGGCGCTCTCCAGCTGCTGGATCTGCGCCTCATGCTCTGACGGGGCGGCTTTGCTGGCCGCGCAGATCACGATACGGCTGCCGTTGACCTCGGCTTCGATACCGGAGCCGGCCAGCGCCCGCTGGCCGCTGGCCTGCGGAATACTCAACTGACGCCGCTGCGCTTCGCGGACGATAGCCTGCGCCAGCGGATGGCTGGAGCCTTGCTCAACCGCCGCCGCCAGCGCCAGCAGCGTGTTATCGTCATTCTCAGCCGTGGCGATGACCGAGGTCACCTGCGGCTGGCCGACGGTCAAGGTGCCGGTTTTGTCGAACGCCACCTGGCGCACCTGGCCCAGCTGTTCCAGCGCCGCGCCGCCTTTAATTAACGCTCCGCGTCGGGCGGCGACCGCCAGGCCGGAAGTGATGGCTGCCGGGGTGGAGATGACCAGCGCGCACGGGCAGCCGATCAGCAGCAGCGTCAGCCCTTTATAAATCCACGGCAGCCAGGCGCTGGCGAAGAGCAGGGGCGGGACAATGGCGACCAACAGGGCCACCACCATAATGGCCGGAGTGTAGATCCGGCTGAAGCGATCGATAAAACGCTCGATCGGCGCCCGACGCTCCTCCGCCTCTTCAATCAGCTTCAGGATGCGGTCGATGGCGCTGTCGCCCGGTTCGGAGATTACGGTCAGCTGCACCAGGCGGTCGACGCTGGTGGCGCCCGCCGCTACGCGTTCTCCGGCCTGGCGCTCCACCGGCACCGACTCGCCGGTCAGAGCGCTTTCATCAAAGCTGGCAAATGGCGACAGCAGCTGACCATCCGCCGGCAGACGCCCGCCGGCGGCCACTTCGATCACATCCCCGGGGCGCAGATCGCGCTGGGCGACGGTTTCCCGCACGCCGTTGCGCAGGCGAATGGCGGTGTCGGGCTTCAGCGCCATCAGCGCGCTCACCCCCTGTCGCGCGCGGCTGGCGGCCCAGCCTTCGAGACGCTCGCCGATCAGGAACAGCAGCAGGACCATCGCCGCCTCTGCGGTGGCGCCGATAAACAGCGCCCCGATGGCGGCGACGCTCATCAGCGTTTCAATGGCGAACCAGCTCCCGCTCTTGATCAGGCGCAGCGCCTGGCGGGCAACCGGCCACAGGCCGACCAGG
This sequence comes from Klebsiella sp. JN_Kp127, assembly GCF_040062505.1. NCBI lineage: Bacteria > Pseudomonadati > Pseudomonadota > Gammaproteobacteria > Enterobacterales > Enterobacteriaceae > Klebsiella > Klebsiella sp. JN_Kp127. Next base: position 117,356 of record NZ_JBEAHS010000036.1, on the reverse strand, counting down.
GTGGTGGCAATAAAGGCTAACTGACCGGCAGGGTGGTTGGCCTGCTCCAGCCCCCAGCTCAGGGCCATCATCATGATCAGCGTCAGCAACGGTAAATTGTCGCGCAGCCGCGAGCCCTGAGTTTTCTCTGACGCGGGGGCATCGGCATCGCGCAGCGTATAGCCTGCCTGACGTACCGCCTGCTCAACCTGAGTCCGAACGTCGCCCTCGGCGTTAACCAATAATTTTTCAGTGGCGAACAGCACCTGAACCTGACTGACGCCGGGCACCTGACGAACCGCCGTTTCCACCTTGCGGGCGCAGGCGGCGCAGTCCATGCCTGCAACCTGCCAGCTGTAGCGGGCGTCGCTGAGCGCTTCGGCGGCAGGCGCGCTCTCTGCGGCGCAGGCGTGGTCTGTGCAGCAGCTTTCCGCCGGGGCGGGCGCTGGCCGCATGGTGAATGACGAGAATTGTGGGACTTTTTTATCCTGCGCGTCTGGAGTCGACATGGCACCCTCCGGTAAATGATAATTTTCTCATTAGCCGTAGGATACACTCTGGAGTCGACTCCAGAGTCAAGGACTAAATTACAGGTACAGCGCGCGCACGATGAGGAAGTGGCCGGCAAAGTAAAACGCGGCGGCAATGGCGTTATCGGCGCGGAAACGGCGGCGATAGTGGCTCACCAGCCACACGGCATTGCTCAGCAGCAGCAGAGCGGCACCAGCGAATCCGGACAGCGCGGTGTTGGTAGGGCGGGCAAACCACAGCTCGCCGGCCAGCCAGACCATCACCAGCGTCATGCCGATAAAGGTCAGCACCGGCATTTTCATCTCTTCCAGCCGGCTCCAGATCACCGCCATCAGCAGGGCGCCGAATACCAGCAGCACCAGCGGCAGCGGCCAGAAGAACGACAGCGTCAGCTGGCTGGCGAACCAGATGGTATACAGCAGATGCGACAGGAAGAAGGCGCCCACCGCGTACATCACCCGCTGGCGCGGCAGCAGGGTCAGGGCGTCGCCGAGCAGTGAGGCGCACAGGCCGGCCAGCACCAGGTAGCTGATGGCATTGAACATCGGCGCCTGCCAGGCCAGCAACAGCAACAGAATCAGGGTGACAGGTTTAAATACCCAGCGTCGCCAGGCCGGCCCGCGATAGGATGCATCGACATAAAGCCATGCGGAGAAACAGACAGCAATAAATGACCAAAGCATAGTAAGTCCCTGTATCTGTTATCATAAGGAAAGTTACGGATGCGTGAAGCTACCACTCAGTGTAGTGGTTTGGCGCAGCAGATGACAATGTTATTCCAGTCGCAGTATGCTGATTCCTGATATTTTTTATGGGTAACCTTAATGAGTAAAATGCCGCTCTTTTTTGTTCTGGTCGTCGCGGTGATTGTGGTGGCGGCTTCGTTTCGCTATGTGCAGCAGCGCCGCGAAAAACTGGCGAACGACGCCGCGCCGGTGTTGCAAAAGCGGGTGATCGTCAGCAATAAGCGGGAAAAAGTGATTAACGATCGGCGTTCGCGGCAGCAGACGGTGACGCCTGCGGGCAGCGAGATGCGCTATGAAGCGAGCTTTCGCCCTGAGAACGGCGGGCTGGAGGTGGTGTTTCGCCTTGACGCGCCGCAGTATCATGCGCTGAGCGTCGGCGATCGCGGGATGTTGAGTTATAAGGGCACAGCGTTCGTGGCGTTCACGCCCGATCCCTGAGCCCTTGTCAGGACTATTTCTTCAGCGTCGCCTTCAGTTTTTTCTGCCAGGCGACGAGCTCAAACACGCCGAAGATAAAAATGCGGATTTGCTCAAAGCGGCCCAGCGGCAGGGCATCCTTCGGCTGCGTCGCCTTGAGCAGCGTCAGCTGCAGACCGTGCATCAGGATCATAAAAATCAGCGCGACGTTGACGAAGATATTCAGCGGCTTCGGAAAGGGCTGAAACAGATTCAATAACAGAAAGGCCCAGACGCACAGCATCAGCAGGCGGCCTAAATTAATCAGCATGGTTCTCTCCTTGGGCCTCACGTTGGTAAAGACGGTACGCGACCTGTCCGGCCACTTTTTCACGATACAGATGCCAGTTCGCCGGTACCGGCGGTAAACCGTTTTCGACTTCGCTTTCGACGTACACCAGGGCCTCGTCGGCCAGCCAGCCCTGCGTTTCCAGCAGGCGCAGCGTCTCCTCCAGCAGCCCCTGACGGAACGGTGGGTCGACAAACACAATCTGATGCGGCGTGCCCGGTTGGCTCAGGAAGCTGAGGGTGTTAGTCGCGATCACCTTGCCGCGATCCGCTTTCAGGGTGGCCAGGTTTTTTTGCAACTGCTGAGCGACGCCGCGCTCCATCTCCAGTAGCGTGGTGCTGGCCGCATAGCGGGACAGCGCCTCAAGCCCCAGCGCGCCGCTGCCGGCAAAGCAGTCGAGGCAGTGCGCGTCAACGATGGACGGCGCCAGCCAGTTAAAAAGGGTTTCGCGAACCCGGTCGGTGGTCGGCCGCAGGCCCGGGCTCTCCGGCACCGGTAATTTACGGCCGCGCCATTGCCCGCCGATGATGCGGATCTGGCCGCTGCCCGCGTGGTTTGGTTTTTTCATCTCTCTGCTCAAGTCTCAACTTCCGGCCTGCTATTCTAGCGATCGACGGCGGTTGACGAAACCTTAATCCGGGGGCGGTGCTGCGAGTTAAGTTAAGTGATAGACTATCCAACTAATTTCATCATTTTTTCAGCTTCTGATGAAGCTGCGCCATGAATAAACAGCGAGGAGTGTGGTCGCAAATGGCAAAAGAGAAAAAACGTGGCTTCTTTTCCTGGCTGGGCTTTGGACAGAAAGAGCAGGCACAGGAAACCGAGACTGAACAAAAAGTAGAAGAACAACAAGCGGTTGCCCAGGAGACGCCGGCGGCGGAAACCCCTGCTGAGCCGAGCGCGCCGAAAGCGGACCCGGAGGCGTTTGCCGAAGAGGTCGTCGAAGTCACCGGGACGGTGGTCGAAAGCGAAAAGGCCCACCTCGCGGAGCCTGCCAGCGCGCAGGAAGAAGAGGCGGCGCCAGCGCCTGCTTTGGTTGAAGAGGCGCCGGTCGTCGCGCCGGAGCCTGCGGTCAGCGAACCGCTGAAGGCGGAGGAACAGCCGGCAGCGGTTGAGTCGCTGGTGGAGGACGTTATCGCCGAACCGGTGGCGGCGGAGGCCGTGGCTGAGCAGCCTGTAGAGGATGTCGTCGCCCAACCTCAGGAGACGGAAGCGCCGGAAGAGGACGCGCCGTTAAGCGATGAAGAGCTGGAAGCGCAGGCGCTGGCGGCCGAGGCGGCGGAAGAGGCGGCGGTGGTGGTGCCGGCGCCAGAGGAAGAGGCGCCGGTGGAAGCGCTGGTCCAGGAGCAGGAAAAACCGACGAAAGAAGGCTTTTTCGCCCGCCTTAAGCGTAGCCTACTGAAAACCAAACAAAATCTCGGTTCCGGATTTATCAGCCTGTTCCGCGGTAAGAAGATCGACGACGATCTGTTTGAAGAGCTGGAAGAGCAACTGCTGATCGCCGACGTCGGGGTGGAAACCACCCGCAAGATCATTACTCATCTCACCGAGGGCGCCAGCCGTAAGCAGCTGCGCGATGCGGAAGCGCTGTACGGTCTGCTGAAAGAAGAGATGGGCGATATCCTCGCCAAAGTGGATGAGCCGCTGAATGTTGAAGGCAAAACGCCATTTGTTATTCTGATGGTCGGCGTGAACGGGGTGGGGAAAACCACCACCATCGGCAAGCTGGCGCGTCAGTTTGAGCAGCAGGGCAAATCGGTGATGCTGGCGGCGGGGGATACCTTCCGTGCGGCGGCGGTGGAACAGCTGCAGGTCTGGGGCCAGCGTAACAATATCCCGGTGATCGCCCAGCACACCGGCGCCGATTCCGCCTCGGTGATTTTCGACGCCATTCAGGCGGCGAAGGCGCGCCATGTTGATGTGCTGATTGCCGATACCGCCGGGCGTCTGCAGAATAAATCGCACCTGATGGAAGAGCTGAAGAAGATCGTCCGGGTGATGAAAAAGCTGGACGTCGACGCGCCGCATGAGGTGATGTTAACCATCGACGCCAGCACCGGGCAGAATGCCATTAGCCAGGCCAAACTGTTCCATGAAGCGGTAGGTTTGACCGGGATCACCCTGACCAAGCTGGATGGCACCGCCAAAGGCGGCGTGATCTTCTCGGTGGCCGACCAGTTCGGCATTCCGATTCGCTATATTGGCGTCGGCGAGCGTATTGAGGATCTGCGTCCGTTTAATGCGGGCGACTTTATTGAGGCACTTTTTGCCCGAGAGGATTAAGAATGATTCGCTTTGAACAAGTCAGCAAAGCCTATCTCGGTGGGAGACAAGCGCTGCAGGGGGTGAACTTCCACCTGCAGCCGGGCGAGATGGCGTTTCTGACCGGCCACTCCGGCGCAGGGAAAAGTACCCTGCTGAAGCTTATCTGTGGTATCGAACGGCCCAGCGCCGGGAAAATCTTCTTCAGCGGTCATGAAATCAGCCGCCTGAAGAGCCGTGAGGTGCCGTTCCTGCGCCGCCAGATCGGCATGATTTTCCAGGACCACCATTTGCTGATGGATCGTACCGTGTATGACAACGTGGCGATCCCGCTGATTATCGCCGGCGCCAGCGGCGATGACATTCGTCGCCGGGTCTCGGCGGCGCTGGATAAGGTCGGGCTGCTGGACAAAGCGAAGAACTTTCCGATTCAGCTCTCCGGCGGCGAGCAGCAGCGCGTGGGGATCGCTCGCGCGGTGGTCAACAAGCCGGCGGTGCTGCTGGCGGATGAACCGACCGGTAACCTCGACGAGGCGCTCTCGGAGGGGATTTTACGTCTGTTTGAAGAGTTTAACCGCGTCGGGGTGACGGTACTGATGGCCACGCACGATCTGGGGCTTATCTCCAGCCGTCCGTACCGCGTGCTGACGCTCAGCGACGGCCATCTGCATGGAGGCATTCGGGGTGAATAAGCGCGACGCAATGAACCAAATCCGCCAGTTCGGCAGCAAGTTCGATCGCCTGCGCAACGCGGCGGGCGGCGGCGGCGGCGGGCGCAATGCGCCAAAACGGCCGAAAGCGGCGCCTAACCCGGCCTCGCGTAAGAGCAACGTGTTCAACGAGCAGGTGCGCTACGCCTGGCACGGCGCGCTCCAGGATTTAAAAAGCACGCCGCTGGCGACCTTCCTGACGGTGATGGTTATCGCCATCTCGTTGACCCTGCCAAGCGTCTGCTACATGGTCTACAAAAACGTCAGCAGCGCGGCGTCACAGTACTATCCCTCGCCGCAGATCACCGTGTATCTGGATAAAACGCTGGATGACGATGCCGCGGCGCGGGTGGTCGGCCAGCTGCAGGCGGAGCAGGGCGTCGACAAGGTGAACTATTTGTCACGTGACGAGGCATTGGGTGAATTCCGTAACTGGTCCGGCTTTGGCGGCGCCCTGGATATGCTGGAAGAGAACCCGCTGCCGGCGGTCGCCATCGTGGTGCCGAAGCTGGATTTCCAGAGCACGGAAGCGCTGAACACCCTGCGCGATCGGGTATCGCGGATCCAGGGGGTCGATGAAGTACGGATGGACGACAGCTGGTTTGCCCGCCTCTCCTCGCTCACCGGGCTGGTGGGCCGCGTGTCGGCGATGATCGGCGTGCTGATGGTGGCGGCGGTGTTCCTGGTGATCGGCAACAGCGTGCGCCTGAGCATCTTCGCCCGCCGCGATACCATTAACGTGCAGAAACTGATCGGCGCCACCGACGGCTTTATCCTGCGTCCGTTCCTCTACGGCGGGGCGATGCTGGGCTTCTCCGGCGCGTTTTTATCGCTGATCCTGTCGGAGATTCTGGTGATGCGCCTCTCGTCGGCAGTGACCGAGGTGGCGAAGGTGTTCGGCACCCAGTTTGAGCTGAGCGGCTTAGGCTTTGACGAGTGTCTGCTGATGCTGATCGTCTGCTCGATGATCGGGTGGGTGGCCGCCTGGCTGGCGACAGTGCAACATTTACGTCACTTTACTCCCGATTAAAAAAAGCGTGATATAATCTTTCCCTGCTGCAATGAGTTCCTGTTCGCAGGGAAAGATACCGCAAGCTTGTTCTCCTTTTCCTGCCCTCACTTTTTCATCGTGGTGTCACATTTTGTGCGTAATTTATTCACACCGTTGCAGGGAACTTGTGGATAAAATCACTGTCTGATACTAATGTGAGTGATATTCTCGTTGCTCATGAATGCTGGCATGCTTGTTGCCTGATGGGGACAAGACCACGTCAGAAGATATCAATTGAGAGGATTTGAATGACCAAAGAAATGCAAACTTTAGCTTTAGCCCCCGTTGGTAACCTGGAATCGTACATCCGGGCCGCTAACACTTGGCCGATGCTGTCGGCTGATGAAGAGCGGGAGCTTGCTGAAAAGCTGCATTACCAGGGCGATCTGGAAGCAGCGAAAAAGCTGATTCTGTCTCACCTGCGCTTTGTTGTTCACATTGCTCGTAACTACTCGGGCTATGGCCTGCCGCAGGCGGATCTGATCCAGGAAGGCAATATCGGCCTGATGAAAGCCGTGCGTCGCTTCAACCCGGAAGTGGGTGTGCGCCTGGTCTCCTTCGCCGTGCACTGGATTAAAGCCGAAATTCACGAATACGTGCTGCGCAACTGGCGTATCGTGAAGGTCGCTACCACCAAAGCACAGCGTAAGCTGTTCTTTAACCTGCGTAAAACCAAACAGCGTCTGGGTTGGTTCAACCAGGATGAAGTGGAAATGGTGGCCCGTGAGCTGGGCGTGTCGAGCAAAGACGTCCGCGAGATGGAATCCCGTATGGCGGCCCAGGACATGACGTTCGACATGTCGTCGGACGATGAATCCGACAGCCAGCCGATGGCGCCGGTTCTTTATCTGCAGGACAAAACGTCAAACTTTGCCGACGGCATCGAAGACGACAACTGGGAAGAGCAGGCGGCGAATAAGCTGACTGACGCGATGCAGGGCCTGGACGAGCGTAGCCAGGATATCATCCGCGCCCGCTGGCTGGACGAAGACAACAAGTCCACGCTGCAGGAGCTGGCTGACCGCTACGGCGTCTCCGCAGAGCGCGTGCGTCAGCTGGAAAAGAACGCCATGAAAAAACTGCGTGCCGCGATCGAAGCCTGATACGCCACCCCTGCCTGACGCCAGGCACCCCGATAACGCCCCACCTCAGGTTGGGGCGTTTTGTTTTTCTGCGCCATCCATGGGCAGCAGTACCTCTGGACAGTGCATCCGCAGGCAGCCTATCAGCACGCTGAACGCCGGCGCCATCTGCTCCTCGGGCTGGCTGGCAAATCCCATCAATAATCCTTTCTTACGCGCCGCCGTCAGGTAGTAGCGCGAGAGCGGCCGCACCAGAATGTGGCGCGCATTGGCCTCGCGGGCGATCGCCACATCGTCAGCCTCCTCCGGTAAATTGAGGATCAAATGCAGTCCGGCATTATCGCTGAAGTCCGACAGGGCGTCGGGCATACAGTGCCGCTGAATCAGCTCGGTTAAAAAGGCGCGACGACGGCTGTAGAGCAGCCGCATGCGGCGGATATGCGCCGAGTAGTGACCAGCGGTAATAAACTCCGCCAGCGCCATCTGGATCAGCGAATGGCCGCCGCGATAAAGCTCGGCGTGGGCGTGCTTCAGATCGCTGACCAGCGGGCGGGGGATCACCACATAGCCCAGGCGCAGGCCGGGATAGAGCGTCTTGCTGAAGGTGCCGACATAGACCACCGGCGCATCGGCCACCAGCCCCTGCAGGGCGGGGATGGGCTGCCCGGAAAAGCGAAACTCGCTGTCATAATCATCTTCGACGATCCAGCTGCCCTGCTGGCGGGCGAGCGCCAGCAGCCGCTGACGGCGTTCAAGGCTCATCACCGCGCCCAGCGGATACTGGTGAGAGGGGGTGACGAAGATGAGCCGCGGCGCATCGTCAACCGTTTCCGGCGGGCACAGCCCATTGGCATCGACGGTGATGGGGGCCGCCCGGACGTCGTTCATCGCCAGCACATGGCGAATGCCCCAGTAGGAAGGCTCCTCCACCCATGCCAGATCGCCGTTGTCGCACAGCATGCGAGTGACCAGGTCAATCGCCTGGTGGATCCCCTCGGTGATAAGAATTTGATCTGCCTGACAGTGGACGCCGCGCGATACCCGCAGATAATCCACCAGCGCCTGCTGCAGTTCCGGGGTACCGCCGTTGCAGCTGTAGCTGAGCCGCTCCGGCTTTGGCCGACGGCTGATGCGGGCCTGGATCTTGCTGAACAGCGGATGGGGAAAGGCGTTAACGTCCGGTACGCCGGGAATAAACGCTCCCCACTGGCGTGGGCTGGCGCTGACCTGGCCGAGCAGGTGCTGGCCACGGCGTGAAAGGTGCGCCGTCGATGTCGCGATACTGCTGTTTTCCCGCTTCCCCTTAGCGGTCAATGAACTTTCAGGCGCGGTTTGGGCAACGAATGTTCCGCTTCCCCGACGGGAAACCACATATCCTTCCGCCAGTAATTGTTCATAAGTTGTTAATATGGTGTTTCTTGATACGCCGAGTTCTCCCGCCAGGTCCCGCGACGGCGGCAGGCGGCTTTGCGGCGCCAGCGAACCGTCAAGGATCGCGCGGCGAAGCGCGTTGTATAAGCGTTTGTGCAGAAGAGGGTCGCGCTCTTCCTGCAGACGGACCAGCACCAGGTCACCCACCAGCGAACGCAATTGGATCCCTCAGATATTCAAAATTGGTACTCGATTATAGGGCCAACTCCTGTGTAAATAAACGACATCGTTTCTAATTTGTTGCGATAACGTGACATACACGACAGGAGATTCGCAGGTGAAAAGCTCAGAACTGAATCAACGTCGCCAGCAGGCGACGCCGCGCGGCGTAGGCGTAATGTGTAACTACTTTGTCGAGAAGGCGGAGAACGCCACGCTGTGGGATATCGAAGGCAATGAGGTGATCGATTTCGCCGCCGGTATCGCCGTGTTAAATACTGGTCACCGTCATCCGAAGGTGGTTGCCGCGGTCGCTGACCAGCTGCAGGCGTTCACCCACACCGCCTATCAGATTGTGCCGTACGAAAGCTATGTCACGCTGGCGGAACGTATCAACGATCTGGCGCCGATTGACGGGCCGGCAAAAACGGCCTTCTTCACCACCGGCGCGGAAGCGGTCGAGAACGCGGTGAAAATTGCCCGCGCTTACACCGGCCGTCCGGGGCTGATTACTTTCGGCGGCGGCTTCCACGGCCGTACCTTTATGACCATGGCGCTCACCGGTAAGGTCGCGCCCTACAAAATTGGCTTCGGCCCCTTCCCGGGCTCGGTGTATCACGGTGTCTACCCGAATGCGGCGCACGGTGTCTCCACCGCGGATGCGCTGAAAAGCCTGGAGCGCATTTTCAAAGCGGATATTGCGCCGGATCAGGTCGCGGCCATCATCCTCGAGCCGATCCAGGGAGAAGGCGGCTTTAACGTCGCGCCAGCCGATTTCATGCAGGCGTTGCGCGATCTGTGCGATACCCACGGCATTCTGCTGATCGCCGATGAAGTGCAGACCGGTTTCGCCCGTACCGGCAAGCTGTTCGCCATGCAGCACTATGATGTGAAACCGGATCTGATGACGATGGCGAAAAGCCTCGCCGGCGGTTTCCCGCTGTCGGGCGTCGTTGGTCGCGCCGAGGTGATGGATGCCCCTGCGCCAGGCGGCCTGGGCGGAACCTATGCCGGTAACCCGCTGGCGGTAGCCGCGGCGCACGCGGTGCTGGATGTGATTGCTGAAGAGCAGCTGTGCCAGCGCGCTGAACAGCTGGGTAGCCATCTGCAGGAAGTGCTCAACCAGGCGCGCGCCACCTGTCCGGCGATTGTCGATGTCCGCGGTCGGGGGTCGATGGTGGCGGTGGAGTTTAACGATCCGCAAACTGGCGAGCCGTCGCCGGAGTTTACCCGCCAGGTGCAACAGAAAGCGCAGGAGAACGGCCTGCTGCTGCTGAGCTGCGGCGTCTACGGCAACGTGATCCGCTTCCTCTATCCGTTGACGATTCCGGACGCCCAGTTCTCGAAAGCGCTGGATATTCTGGCGCGCGTACTGAAGAGCTAACGTCTCCCCGGTGGGCTGCGGCGGCAGGGAAGCCGAACAGAAACAGGAAGCCGCAGCCGGCTGTTCATGCTCAGCGTGAGTGGTTTATCACCCTGATATCACCTTTTTTCCGGCGGAGAAAACCGCCGGAGTAAAACGGAAAGTATTATGTCTGAAAACTCCACCTTTTCTCCCGTCCTCACCGGCCGGGAACGTACGGCTGTCCCTGCAAAATCTCTGAGCTTCGTCGAAGGGGTATCGATGATTGTCGGTACCAATATCGGCGCGGGTGTCCTCTCCATCGCCTATGCGTCAAGCAAAGCGGGCTTCTTACCGCTGCTGTTCTGGCTGGTGCTGGTGGGCAGCCTGACCACGGTGACCATGCTCTATGTCGCGGAATCTACGCTCCGCACGCGTAAACATCTGCAGCTCAGCGGATTATCAAAGCGCTACGTCGGCGGCTTTGGCGCGCTGATGATGTTCCTCTCCGTCTGCGTCAACAGCGTCGGCGCATTGACGGCTTATATGACCGGCAGCGGCAAGCTGCTCTACTCCCTGTTTGGCATTTCGCCGGCGCTGGGCAGTGTGCTGTTTTTCGTCCCGGCGGCAGGGGTGCTTTATCTGGGGCTGAAGGCGATCGGCCGCGGCGAGAAATTTATCAGCATCGGTATGGTGGTGATGATCTCGGTGCTGGTGATTGCCACGCTGTTGAAAGAGACCACCCGCGTGGGCTATCTGCTCGACGGCAACTGGCTGTATATGGTTCCGGTCTTCAACGTCGTGGCGTTCTGCTTCTCGGCACAGTATATCGTCCCGGAAATGGCGCGAGGCTTCGCCGACAAACCGGAAAAATTGCCTAAAGCCATTATGGTCGGTATGGCGCTGACCTTTACCCTGCTGGCGCTGGTGCCGCTGTCGGTGATCTCGCTTAATGGCCTGGACAATATTTCGGATGTGGCCACCATCTCCTGGGGCAGGGCGCTTGGCGAATGGGCCTTCTTCTCCGCCAACCTGTTTGCGCTGTGCGCGATGTTGACCTCCTACTGGGGACTGGGCGGCAGCTTCCTGACCAATATCTTCGATCAGTTCCGCCTGGGGAATGATGAACAGCCCGCCCGCCGCTTGATGGTGCTGCTGGTGGTGGCGATCCCGCCGTTCGCGCTGGCCTACAGCGGTATGGTCTCTTTCGTCAACGCGCTCTATTTTGCCGGGGTGTTCAGCGGCGTTATTTTATCGATTATGCCGATCCTGATGCTCAAGGGCGCCCGCCAGCGTGGCGACCTGACGCCGGGCTGGACCTGTCCGGCCTGGATGACCCATCCGCTTATCCAATGCTTCATTGTGTTGTTGTATCTTTGCAGCGCCGTCTACGCGGTAGCGTCCGCGGTAGGCTACCTGCCCGCTGGCTGGTAATCAGGGCCTGTTTTGCACCGCGTCCGGTTCATGCTGGCGCGGTTTTTTTATTTGTCACTTATCTGTTACATAGCCCGCAATTTAGTCGTTTCAAATTCCTCAGAATGACGGTATGTTTAGCATAGTGTGCTGCAAAAGCGCGAGCAGCCCCCGGTTGGTTAGCTATCATATGCTTTTCCTATCGATATAAACAAAATAATGCGCTAACAAACAACATCACAACAAATGCAAAAACCATAATAATGGGGAGCCTCAGGATGAATATGAAGGGTAAAGCGTTACTGGCAGGATGTATTGCCTTAGTTATGAGCAGCGCGGCGCTGGCGGAAGATATCAAAATCGCGGTAGTCGGGGCGATGTCCGGCCCGGTGGCCCAGTACGGCGATCAGGAGTTTACCGGCGCCGAGCAGGCGGTAGCGGATATCAACGCGAAGGGCGGCATTAAGGGCAATAAGCTGCAGATCGTAAAATATGATGACGCTTGCGACCCGAAACAGGCGGTAGCGGTCGCCAACAAAGTGGTCAACGACGGGATCAAATACGTTATCGGCCACCTGTGCTCCTCTTCCACTCAGCCGGCGTCTGACATCTATGAAGACGAAGGCATTCTGATGATCACCCCCGCTGCGACCGCGCCGGAGCTGACCGCGCGCGGCTATAAGCTGATCCTGCGCACCACCGGTCTGGACTCCGACCAGGGACCAACCGCGGCGAAATACATTCTCGACAAAGTGAAGCCGCAGCGTATCGCAGTCGTGCATGACAAACAGCAGTATGGCGAAGGTTTGGCCCGTGCGGTGCAGGATGGCCTGAAAAAAGGCGGGGCGAACGTGGTCTTCTTCGACGGGATCACCGCCGGTGAGAAAGATTTCTCCACTCTGGTGGCGCGCCTGAAGAAAGAGAATATCGACTTCGTCTACTACGGCGGTTACCACCCAGAAATGGGCCAGATCCTGCGTCAGGCCCGCGCTGCCGGTCTGAAAACCCAGTTTATGGGCCCGGAAGGCGTAGCGAACGTCTCCCTGTCTAACATCGCCGGCGAGTCGGCGGAAGGCCTGCTGGTGACCAAGCCGAAGAACTACGACCAGGTGCCGGCGAACAAACCGATCGTGGATGCGATCAAGGCGAAGAAACAGGATCCGAGCGGCGCCTTCGTCTGGACCACCTACGCGGCGCTGCAGTCGCTGCAGGCGGGCCTGAATCAGTCTGACGATCCGGCGGAAATCGCTAAATACCTGAAAGGCGCGACGGTAGACACCGTGATGGGCCCGCTGTCGTGGGATCAGAAAGGCGACCTGAAAGGCTTCGAGTTCGGTGTCTTTACCTGGCATGCTAACGGTACGGCGACCGACGCCAAATAATTTAACCGGCGCCTTTCACGCTGCAAATGCGTTGTCTGCGCCCCTCAACCCCGGTCACTTACTGATGTAAGCGCCCGGGGATGTCGGGTCTTGACGCCTTTTTGCAACGCGAAATGCTGGGTTAAATGGGTGGGCGCCTTTCACGCTGCAAATGCGTTGTCTGCGCCCGCTCGCGCTGCGCTTACCTGGGCTATAGTTGCCAGGTAGCCCGGCTAAGCGAAGCGCCGCCGGGTTTTTCCTTGGCCATGCTCCGCTTATTGGGGCTACGGCTTAATGCTTTTCCCAACCGGTCTGCTGGGCGCTAAAGCCGAGCGCCTGCATAAAGGCCGCCATCACGCCGCGGTCTTCCACCCCGCGGTCGGCGACGCGCCAGCTATTGATCGCCGGGTTATCACGCAATGTCTCTTCCACTAAATATTGCCCGACGCCGCGGCGGCGGGTCACTTCACGCACGCACAGATCGCTGAGCTCACCTTCGACGCCGCGCAGGGTAACGCGCACAGCGCCCAACAGGCGCTCGTTAAAACGGGCGGCATAGAGACGATGGTTTTCATCCAGGGTCAGCGTCGACAGATCCTGCGACGGCCAGATTTTCCCCAGATCAATGCGATCCTGATCGCTGAAGTGCTGTAAACGGATAATAGTCAGTTTCATGGGCGGCAAGTCCAGTGCAAAACAGAGGCGCCAGTGTACCCAAAATTGCTGTCTGGCGGAGCGCTGTTTTTTGCGCATACATCAGGGGATTCGTTTTCCTGGCGTTGTTGGGGTAGCGCAATCCGTCATGGATCGAAAAATAAGCAGGATTTTAACCTAATGTGCAGCGTTTTATTCCGCCTTATGTATCGTTATTTTATGCTGCCGCATGGACTTTTTTTGTTTATCTTCAGCAAAATACAGAATATTATCTTTGCTTAATCGACTGAAAAATAGAGATTTTAATCTGTTTTTTAGTGAAAAGCTGCGCTAAACCATTAAACTCAATGGTAAAAATGGCGTTGTTTAATAAAAGCACAGAATGCTTTTTAACCATAAAAATACAAAACATTTACACCACATCACGAACGGGGTTCTGCAGCATGAAAAGGAACGCGAAAACCATCGTCGCGGGCATTGTCGCATTAGCGATGTCGCACGCGGCGATGGCCAAGGATATTAAGGTCGCCGTGGTCGGCGCGATGTCGGGTCCGGTGGCCCAGTGGGGCGACATGGAGTTCAACGGCGCGCGTCAGGCGATTAAAGACATCAACGCCAGCGGCGGTATTAAGGGCGACAAGCTGGTGGCCGTCGAATATGACGACGCCTGCGATCCGAAGCAAGCGGTCGCGGTGGCCAACAAAATCGTCAACGACGGTATTCAGTACGTTATCGGCCACCTGTGCTCCTCTTCCACCCAGCCGGCTTCCGATATCTATGAGGATGAAGGCATCCTGATGATCTCCCCGGGAGCGACCAACCCGGAGCTGACCCAGCGCGGCTATCAGTACATCATGCGTACCGCCGGCCTCGACTCCTCGCAGGGGCCGACCGCGGCGAAATATATCGTCGAGAACGTCAAACCGCAGCGTATCGCCATCATTCATGACAAGCAGCAGTACGGCGAAGGGCTGGCGCGTTCGGTGCAGGACAACCTGAAAAAAGCCGGGGCCAACATCGTCTTCTTTGACGGCATCACCGCGGGCGAGAAAGATTTCTCCGCGCTGCTGGCGCGCCTGAAGAAAGAGAACATCGACTTCGTCTACTACGGCGGTTACTACCCGGAAATGGGGCAGATGCTGCGCCAGGCGCGCTCCGTGGGGCTGAAAACCGTGTTTATGGGGCCGGAAGGGGTCGGCAACGCCTCGCTGTCCAATATCGCGGGCGCCGCGGCGGAAGGGATGCTGGTGACGATGCCAAAACGCTACGATCAGGACCCTGCCAACAGCGCCATCGTCAACGCGCTGAAAGCGGAGAAGAAAGATCCGAGCGGGCCGTATGTCTGGATCACTTACGCCGCGGTTCAGTCGCTGGCGCAGGCGATGGACAGAACCGGCAGCCAGCAGCCGCTGGATTTAATCAAAGATTTGAAAGCGCACGGGGCGAAAACCGTGATTGGGCCGCTGACCTGGGATGAAAAAGGCGATCTGAAGGGATTTGAGTTTGGTGTCTTCCAGTGGCACGCCGACGGCTCTTCGAGCGCGGCGAAATAAGCGCTGAAGATGAGTTATCCCTCCGCCCGCGAGCCGCGGGCGGTTTGAAAAAGGTTACCTTATGTCCGAGCAGTTTCTCTATTTTCTGCAGCAGATGTTTAACGGCGTCACGCTGGGCAGTACCTACGCGCTGATCGCCATCGGCTATACGATGGTGTACGGCATTATCGGCATGATCAACTTCGCCCATGGCGAGGTCTACATGATTGGCAGCTATGTCTCCTTCATGATCATCGCCGCGCTGATGATGATGGGTATCGACACCAGCTGGCTGCTGGTCGCCGCCGGCTTCGTGGGCGCCATTGTGATTGCCAGCGCCTACGGCTGGAGCATTGAGCGCGTGGCCTATCGGCCGGTGCGTAATTCCAAGCGTCTGATTGCGCTGATCTCCGCTATCGGGATGTCTATCTTCCTGCAGAACTACGTCAGCCTGACCCAGGGCTCCCGCGACGTGGCGCTGCCGAGCCTGTTTAACGGCCAGTGGGTCGTCGGCCACAGCGACAGCTTCTCCGCGACGATCACCACCATGCAGCTGGTGATCTGGGTGGTGACCTTTATCGCCATGCTGGCCCTGACGCTGTTCATTCGCTACTCGCGGATGGGGCGCGCCTGCCGCGCCTGTGCCGAAGACCTGAAAATGGCGAGCCTGCTCGGCATTAACACCGATCGCGTCATTGCCCTGACCTTTGTCATCGGCGCAGCGATGGCGGCGGTGGCGGGCGTGCTGCTGGGTCAGTTCTACGGCGTGATTAACCCCTACATCGGCTTTATGGCCGGGATGAAGGCCTTCACCGCCGCCGTGCTCGGCGGTATCGGCAGTATCCCCGGCGCGATGATCGGCGGCCTGATCCTGGGTATTGCCGAGGCGCTCTCTTCTGCCTATCTCAGCACCGAATATAAGGATGTGGTTTCCTTTGCGCTGCTGATTCTGGTGCTGTTAGTGATGCCGACCGGCATTCTGGGCCGCCCGGAGGTGGAAAAAGTATGAAACCGATGCAAATTGCAATGGCGCTGCTCTCTGCTGCGATGTTCTTCATTCTGGCGGGCGTCTTTATGGGCGTGCAGCTGGAGCTGAACGGCACCAAACTGGTGGTGGATACCGCCGCCGATATTCGCTGGCAGTGGATCTTCATCGGCACCGCGGTGGTCTTTTTCTTCCAGCTGCTGCGGCCGCTGTTCCAGAAAGCGGTTAAGAACGTCTCCGGGCCGAAGTTTATTATGCCGGCGATTGACGGCTCGACGGTGAAGCAGAAGTTGTTCCTGATAGCCCTGCTGGTGATTGCCGTGGCCTGGCCGTTTATGGTGTCGCGCGGTACGGTGGATATCGCCACCCTGACGATGATCTATATCATTCTCGGCCTTGGGCTGAACGTGGTGGTCGGCCTTTCCGGCCTGCTGGTCCTGGGCTACGGCGGGTTCTACGCCATCGGCGCGTATACCTTCGCGCTGCTGAACCACTATTACGGTCTCGGCTTCTGGACCTGTCTGCCGCTGGCCGGCCTGGTCTCCGCGGCGGCTGGCTTCCTGCTTGGCTTCCCGGTGCTGCGTCTGCGCGGCGACTACCTGGCGATCGTGACCTTAGGCTTCGGCGAGATCGTGCGTATTCTGCTGCTCAACAATACCGAAATCACCGGCGGGCCAAACGGCATCAGCCAGATCCCGAAACCGACCTTCTTTGGCCTCGAATTCAGCCGCAGCGCCCGCGAAGGCGGCTGGGATACCTTCAGCAACTTCTTCGGCGTCAAATACGATCCCTCCGACCGGGTCATTTTCCTCTATCTGGTGGCGCTGCTGCTGGTGGTGCTGAGCCTGTTCGTTATCAACCGCCTGCTGCGGATGCCGCTGGGGCGGGCGTGGGAAGCGCTGCGTGAAGATGAGATCGCCTGTCGTTCGCTGGGCCTGAGCCCGACGCGCATCAAGCTGACCGCCTTTACCATCAGCGCCGCGTTTGCCGGCTTCGCCGGGACGCTCTTCGCCGCGCGCCAGGGCTTCGTCAGCCCGGAATCCTTTACCTTCGCCGAGTCCGCCTTTGTACTGGCGATCGTCGTGCTGGGCGGGATGGGCTCGCAGTTTGCGGTGATCCTGGCGGCTATTCTGCTGGTGGTGTCGCGTGAGCTGATGCGTGACTTTAACGAATACAGCATGTTAATGCTCGGCGGCCTGATGGTGCTGATGATGATCTGGCGTCCGCAGGGGCTTCTGCCAATGACGCGCGTGCAGTTGAAGCTGAAAAACGGTCAGGCGAAAGGAGAGCAGGCATGAGTCAGCCATTATTATCCGTCAGCGGCCTGATGATGCGTTTCGGCGGTCTGCTGGCCGTCAACAATGTGTCGCTGGAGCTCAAAGAGCGCGAGATCGTCTCGCTGATCGGCCCCAACGGCGCCGGGAAGACCACCGTCTTTAACTGCCTGACCGGTTTTTACAAGCCCACCGGCGGCACCATTCTGCTGCGCGACCAGCATCTGGAAGGGCTGCCAGGCCAGCAGATTGCCCGGATGGGCGTGGTGCGGACCTTCCAGCACGTGCGCCTGTTCCGCGAAATGACGGTGATTGAAAACCTGCTGGTGGCGCAACATCAGCAGCTGAAAACCGGGCTCTTCTCCGGCCTGCTGAAAACGCCGGCCTTCCGTCGGGCGCAGAGCGAAGCGCTGGACCGCGCGGCCACCTGGCTTGAGCGTATCGGCCTGCTGGAGCACGCTAACCGGCAGGCCAGCAACCTGGCCTATGGCGACCAGCGCCGGCTGGAGATTGCCCGCTGCATGGTGACCCAGCCGGAAATTCTAATGCTCGATGAACCGGCGGCGGGGCTGAACCCGAAAGAGACCAAAGAGCTGGACGAGCTTATCGCCGAGCTGCGTAACCATCACAACACCACCATCCTGCTTATCGAACACGATATGAAGCTGGTGATGGGCATTTCCGATCGCATCTACGTCGTGAACCAGGGGACACCGCTGGCCAACGGGACGCCGGAAGAGATTCGTAATAACCCGGACGTGATCCGCGCATACCTTGGTGAGGCATAAGATGGAAAACGCGATGTTAACTTTTGACAACGTCAGCGCCCACTACGGCAAGATTCAGGCGCTGCACAACGTCAGCCTGCATATCAAACAGGGCGAGATCGTCACGCTTATCGGCGCCAACGGCGCGGGGAAAACCACCCTGCTCGGCACGCTGTGCGGCGATCCGCGCGCCTCCAGCGGGCGTATTGTCTTTGACGGTAAGGATATTACCGACTGGCAGACGGCGAAGATCATGCGCGAGGCGGTGGCGATCGTCCCGGAAGGGCGGCGCGTCTTTTCGCGAATGACGGTGGAAGAGAACCTGGCGATGGGCGGTTTTTTTGCCGACCGCGATCAGTTCCAGACCCGCATCAAATGGGTGTATGAGCTGTTTCCGCGTCTGCACGAGCGCCATATCCAGCGCGCCGGCACCATGTCCGGCGGCGAACAGCAGATGCTGGCCATCGGCCGCGCCCTGATGAGCCAGCCGCGTCTGCTGCTGCTGGATGAACCGTCGCTGGGGCTGGCGCCGATCATCATTCAGCAGATCTTCGATACCATCGAGCAGCTGCGCGAGCAGGGGATGACTATCTTCCTGGTTGAGCAGAACGCCAACCAGGCGCTGAAGCTGGCCGATCGCGGCTACGTGCTGGAGAACGGCCACGTGGTGCTGGAGGATACCGGCGACGCGCTGCTGGCCAACGAGGCGGTGCGCAGCGCCTATCTCGGCGGTTAATTCATCGCAACCCGGCGTCATTCACTTCGCCGGTTTGTAGCCCGGGTGAGGCGCTTGCGCCGACCCCGGGAGCCGATCGCACAACTATTATCCGTGTCTCAGCTCCCACTTTACTTCCCCCGTCCTTTCATCGGCTTGTCATCTCTCTGACCCGTTACTATCTTTTTTTTGTAATAAAAAAGTTATTTTTCTGTAATTCGAACATGTCATGTTACCCCGCGAGCATAAAACGCGTGAAATCGCGCATCCGGCACAACAAGAGAGATAAACGATGATATCGTTACGACATACAGCTTTAGGACTGGCGCTGAGCCTGGCTTTTGCCGGTCAGGCCCTGGCGGTTACCACCATCCCGTTCTGGCACTCAATGGAAGGCGAACTGGGTAAAGAAGTGGATTCTCTGGCGCAACGCTTTAACGCGGCCAATCCTGATTACAAAATCGTTCCGGTATACAAGGGCAACTATGAACAGAGCCTGAGCGCCGGTATCGCCGCCTTCCGTACCGGCAACGCGCCGGCGATCCTGCAGGTGTATGAAGTGGGTACCGCCACCATGATGGCGTCAAAAGCCATTAAGCCGGTCTACCAGGTGTTCAGCGAGGCGGGCATCACGTTTGATGAATCGCAATTTGTGCCGACGGTCGCCGGGTATTACACCGATTCGAAAACCGGCCATCTGCTCTCCCAGCCGTTTAACAGCTCCACGCCGGTGCTGTACTACAACAAAGACGCCTTCAAAAAAGCCGGCTTAGATCCGGAGCAGCCGCCGAAGACCTGGCAGGATCTGGCGGCCTACACCGCGAAGCTGAAAGCCGCCGGAATGAAGTGCGGCTACGCCAGCGGCTGGCAGGGCTGGATCCAGATTGAGAACTTCAGCGCCTGGCACGGTCTGCCGGTGGCGACGAAAAACAATGGCTTTGACGGCACCGACGCGGTTCTTGAGTTCAACAAGCCGGAGCAGGTGAAGCATATCGCGCTGCTCGAAGAGATGAACAAGAAGGGCGATTTCAGCTACTTCGGGCGTAAAGACGAGTCCACCGAAAAGTTCTATAACGGCGACTGCGCCATTACCACTGCCTCGTCCGGCTCGCTGGCCGATATCCGCCAGTACGCCAAATTTAACTACGGCGTCGGCATGATGCCCTACGATGCCGACGTGAAAGGCGCGCCGCAGAACGCCATCATCGGCGGGGCCAGCCTGTGGGTGATGCAGGGTAAAGACAAAGAGACCTACACCGGCGTGGCGAAGTTCCTCGACTTCCTGACCAAACCGGAAAATGCCGCCGAATGGCACCAGAAAACCGGCTATCTGCCGATCACCACCGCGGCCTACGATCTGACCCGCCAGCAGGGCTTCTATGATAAGAACCCGGGCGCCGATATCGCCACGCGCCAGATGCTGAACAAGCCGCCGTTGCCGTTCACCAAAGGCCTGCGTCTGGGCAACATGCCGCAAATCCGCACCATCGTCGATGAAGAGCTGGAGAGCGTGTGGACCGGCAAGAAAACCCCGCAACAGGCGCTGGATTCCGCCGTTCAGCGTGGGAATCAGCTGCTGCGCCGCTTCGAACAAGCGACCAAATCGTAATCTGTAACTTGCCCGGTGGCGCTGCGCTTACCGGGCCTACGATGTGCCTTATGTAGGCCGGGTAGGGCGTAGCCGCCACCCGGCATTGTTCAGGAAACCAATCTCAATGTCATCATCCCGTCCGGTATTCCGCTCGCGCTGGCTGCCCTATGTACTGGTCGCGCCGCAGCTGATTATCACGCTGATTTTCTTTATCTGGCCCGCGGGCGAAGCGCTGTGGTATTCGCTGCAGAGCGTCGATCCGTTTGGCCTGTCCAGCCAGTTTGTCGGCCTGGATAACTTCGTGGCGCTGTTCCATGACCCGTACTATCTGGACTCGTTCTGGACCACTATCAAATTCAGCGCCCTGGTGACCGTCAGCGGCCTGCTTATTTCGCTCTTTTTCGCTGCGCTGGTCGACTACGTGGTACGCGGCAGCCGCTTCTATCAGACCCTGATGCTGCTGCCGTATGCCGTGGCTCCCGCGGTGGCGGCGGTGCTGTGGATCTTCCTCTTTAACCCCGGGCGCGGGCTGATCACCCATTTCCTCGGCGAGCTGGGCTACGACTGGAACCACGCGCAGAACAGCGGCCAGGCGATGTTCCTGGTGGTCTTCGCCTCGGTATGGAAGCAGATAAGCTACAACTTCCTGTTTTTCTTCGCCGCGCTGCAGTCGATCCCGCGTTCGCTGGTTGAGGCTGCCGCTATCGACGGCGCCGGGCCAATCCGCCGCTTCTTCAGGCTGGCGCTGCCGCTGATTGCGCCGGTGAGTTTCTTCCTGCTGGTGGTCAACCTGGTTTACGCCTTCTTCGACACCTTCCCGGTGATCGATGCCGCCACCGCCGGCGGCCCGGTGCAGGCGACTACCACCCTGATTTACAAAATCTATCGCGAAGGTTTCGCCGGGCTCGATCTTTCCGCTTCCGCCGCGCAGTCGGTGGTGCTGATGTTCCTCGTCATTATCCTGACGGTGGTGCAGTTCCGTTACGTTGAAAGTAAGGTGCGTTACCAATGATTGAGAACCGTCGCGGGCTGACGATTTTCAGCCACACCATGCTGATTCTGGGCATCGCCGTCATTTTATTCCCGCTGTACGTCGCCTTCGTGGCGGCGACGCTGGATAACCAATCGGTGTTCGAAACGCCGATGACGCTGATCCCCGGCGGACATCTGCTGGAGAACATGAAGACCATCTGGGTGAACGGCGTTGGCGTCAACAGCGCGCCGTTCTGGCTGATGATGCTCAACAGCTTCATCATGGCGTTCGCCATTACCGTGGGCAAAATCGTCGTGTCGATGCTGTCGGCGTTCGCCATCGTCTGGTTCCGCTTTCCGCTGCGTAACCTGTTCTTCTGGATGATTTTTATCACGCTAATGCTGCCGGTCGAGGTGCGTATTTTCCCGACGGTGGAAGTGATCGCCAATCTCAACATGCTCGACAGCTACGCCGGGCTTACGCTGCCGCTAATGGCCTCGGCCACCGCCACCTTCCTGTTCCGCCAGTTCTTTATGACCCTGCCGGACGAGCTGATTGAAGCAGCGCGTATCGATGGCGCTTCGCCGATGCGCTTCTTTCGCGACATCGTGCTGCCGCTGTCGAAAACCAACCTCGCGGCGCTGTTCGTCATCACTTTTATCTACGGCTGGAACCAGTATCTGTGGCCGTTGCTGATTATTCAGGATGTGAATCTTGGCACCGCCGTCGCCGGCATCAAAGGCATGATCGCCACCGGCGAAGGCACTACCCAGTGGAATCAGGTGATGGCGGCGATGCTGCTGACCCTGATCCCGCCGGTTGTCATCGTTTTAGCCATGCAGCGCGCATTTGTGCGTGGCCTGGTCGATAGTGAGAAATAAAATGGCTGGTTTAAAACTACAGGCAGTAAGCAAAAGCTGGGATGGCAAAACCCAGGTGATTCAACCGCTGACGCTGGACGTGGCGGACGGGGAATTTATCGTCATGGTCGGCCCGTCGGGCTGCGGGAAATCAACGCTGCTGCGGATGGTCGCCGGACTGGAGCGGGTGACCAGCGGCGATATCTGGATCGACCGCAAGCGGGTCACCGAGATGGAGCCGAAGGATCGCGGCATCGCCATGGTGTTCCAGAACTATGCCCTTTATCCGCATATGAGCGTGGAAGAGAACATGGCGTGGGGGCTGAAGATCCGCGGCATGGGTAAGGGATTGATCGCCGAGCGGGTGCAGGAGGCGGCGCGTATTCTTGAGCTGGACGGCCTGCTCAAGCGCCGTCCGCGCGAGCTCTCCGGCGGCCAGCGCCAGCGCGTGGCGATGGGCCGCGCCATCGTGCGTGACCCGGCGGTATTCCTCTTCGACGAACCGTTGTCAAACCTCGACGCCAAGCTGCGCGTGCAGATGCGTCTTGAGCTGCAGCAGCTGCATCGCCGCCTGAAAACCACCTCGCTGTACGTTACCCATGATCAGGTGGAGGCGATGACCCTCGCTCAGCGGGTGATGGTGATGAATAAAGGCGTTGCCGAGCAGATCGGCACCCCGGTGGAAGTGTATGAGAAGCCGGCCAGCCGCTTTGTGGCGAGCTTTATCGGCAGCCCGGCCATGAACCTGCTGGAAGGGCGCATCAGCGATGACGGCGGTCGCTTTGAGCTGGCGGGCGGCATCCAGCTGCCGACGAATCATGAGCACCGGCGCCACGCCGGGCGTAAAATGACCCTCGGTATCCGCCCGGAGCATTTTATCTTAAGCTCGCAGGCGCAAGGCGGCATTCCGCTGCTGATGGACTCCCTGGAAATTTTAGGCGCCGATAACCTTGCCCACGGGCGCTGGGGCGAACAGAAGCTGGTGGTCAGACTGCCGCACCAGCAGCGCCCGGCGGCAGGCAGCACGCTATGGCTGCATCTGCCTTTGGAACATCTGCACCTCTTTGATGGTGAAACAGGACAACGCGCATGAGTAACTGGCCTTATCCCCGTATCGTCGCCCATCGCGGCGGCGGTAAACTGGCGCCGGAGAACACCCTGGCGGCTATCGACGTCGGCGCTCGCTACGGGCACACGATGATTGAATTTGACGCCAAGCTGTCAAAGGACGGGCAGATCTTTCTGCTGCATGACGATAATCTCGAACGCACCAGCAACGGCTGGGGCGTGGCGGGGGAGCTGCCATGGGACGATCTGCTGAAGGTGGATGCCGGTAGCTGGTTCAGCCGTGAATTTAAGGGCGAGCCGCTGCCACTGCTCTCCCAGGTGGCGGAGCGCTGCCGCCGTCACGGCATGATGGCGAATATCGAAATTAAACCGACCACCGGCCTTGGGCCGCAGACCGGCAACGTGGTGGCCCTGGCGGCGCGGGAGCTGTGGGCGGGAATGGCCGCGCCGCTGCTGTCGTCGTTTGAAATCGATGCCCTGGAAGCGGCGCAGGAAGCCGCCCCCGAGCTACCGCGTGGGCTGCTGCTGGATGAGTGGCGTGAGGACTGGCGGGAGTTGACCACCCGGCTGGGCTGCGTCTCCATTCACCTTAACCACAAGCTGCTGGACGCCGGGCGGGTGGCAAGCCTGAAACAGGCCGGCCTGCATATCCTGGTGTATACCGTTAACAAACCCCAGCGCGCCGCCGAGCTGCTGCGCTGGGGCGTAGACTGCATCTGCACCGATGCCATTGACGTCATCGGGCCCCATTTCCAGCCTTAATAACCGCTGCGCGGCGGCTGGCCTTTACGGGTTGGTCTGCCGCAGCATCCCTCCGTTGTTGTTCGGCAGCACCTGCTGCGGCGGATTGAGATTCCCGCCCTGCGCCGCGCGCTGCTGATTGGTCTGCAGCTGGTTTTGCAGATGCTGCTGCTGGGAGCGAGTCTGATTGTTCAGATTCTGCTTCAGCATGCTCTGTTGCTGCTGTTGCTGCACCTTCATCTCATTTTGCATGCGCTGCTGGCTGGGGACCACGTAACCCGGCTGGTTGGGGTTGTTATCAATATTGATTGGCTGGGCTAAAACGCCGAGCGGCATCAGCGCCGCCAGAAATAACATCGCTTTCATGGTTTTCTCCTCCCGTGCGTGGGATCACTTAAGTGTACCTCGAATCCGCCATAACAATGATTTTTTAGGAGTTATCAACCAGGCTTAAGCGGGGAATGAAACCTACCTATCAGGAGTAAGACAATGATAAAAACAACAATCTGGCGTCAGGTGGTCATCGCTGCGTTGCTGGCGGGCGGTAGTTTTACCGTCGCCGCCAGTCCACCGCCGCCGCCGCCGGTCTCTTATGGCGTAGAGGAGGATGTATTCCACCCGGTGCGCGCCCGGCAGGGCATGGTGGCCTCGGTGGATGCGCTGGCCACCCGCGTCGGGGTGGATATTCTGCGCCAGGGCGGCAACGCCGTCGATGCGGCGGTGGCGGTTGGCTACGCGCTGGCGGTCACTCATCCGCAGGCGGGGAATATCGGCGGCGGCGGTTTTATGATGCTGCGGACGAAAGACGGCAAGACTACGGCGATCGATTTCCGCGAAATGGCGCCAGAGCAGGCCACCCGCGACATGTTCCTCGACGACCAGGGTAACCCGGACAGTAAAAAATCGCTCACCTCGCATCTGGCCTCCGGTACGCCAGGCAGCGTGGCGGGCTTCTCTCTTGCCCTGGAAAAATACGGCACCATGCCGCTGAACAAAGTGATCCGCCCGGCAATCAAGCTGGCGGAAGAGGGCTTTATTGTTAACGATGCGCTGGCGGACGATCTGAAGACCTACGGCAGCGAAGTGATCCCGCAGCACGAAAACAGTAAAGCGATCTTCTGGAAGAACGGCGAGCCGCTGAAGAAGGGCGACCGGCTGGTACAGAAGAACCTGGGGAAAAGCCTCGAGCTGATTGCCGAGCACGGTCCGGATGCCTTCTATAAAGGCGCTATTGCCGACCAGATCGCGGACGAGATGAAAAAGCACGGCGGGCTTATCACCAAAGCCGACCTCGCTAACTATAAGGCCGTGGAGCGCACGCCGATTAGTGGCGAATATCGCGGGTATGAGATCTACTCTATGCCGCCGCCCTCCTCCGGCGGGATCCACATCGTGCAGATCCTCAATATCCTCGAAAATTTCGATCTGCAGAAATATGGCTTTGGCAGCGCCGACGCTATGCAGGTGATGGCGGAGGCGGAGAAACACGCCTATGCCGACCGCTCTGAATATCTCGGCGACCCTGACTTCGTCAAAGTGCCGTGGCAGGCGCTGACCAGCAAAGCCTACGCCAAAGCGATTGCCGCCGAGATCGACGTCAATAAGGCGAAGCCTTCCAGCCAGATCCGCCCGGGCAAGCTGGCGCCCTATGAAAGCAACCAGACCACCCACTTCTCGGTGGTCGATAAAGACGGCAATGCGGTGGCGGTGACCTATACGTTGAATACCACCTTCGGCACCGGCATTGTGGCGGGGGACTCCGGCATTCTGCTGAATAACCAGATGGATGATTTCTCGGCGAAGCCCGGCGTACCTAACGTCTATGGCCTGGTGGGCGGCGACGCCAATGCGGTGGAGCCGAAAAAACGCCCGCTGTCGTCGATGTCGCCGACCATTGTGGTGAAAGACGGCAAAACCTGGCTGGTGACCGGCAGCCCGGGCGGCAGCCGGATCATCACCACTGTGCTGCAGATGGTGGTCAATACCATCGATTTCGGGATGAACGTCGCAGAAGCCACCAACGCCCCGCGCTTCCATCATCAATGGTTGCCGGATGAGCTGCGGGTGGAGAAAGGCTTTAGTCCGGATACCCTGAAGCTCCTGGAGGCGAAAGGGCAGAAAGTGGCGCTGAAAGAGGCGATGGGCAGCACTCAGAGCATTATGGTGGGGCCGGACGGGATGCTGTATGGCGCCTCCGACCCGCGTTCGCCGGATGATTTAACGGCGGGGTATTGATATGTTGCCCGGTGGCGCTGCTGCGCTTACCGGGCCAACCACTGCACGAACGTAGGTCGGGTAAGGCGAAGCCGCCACCCGGCAACATGCTACTTCATTCTCGCCATATAATATGCATCCACATATTCACCGTTGCGCAGCGCGTAACGCTTGCCGGTGCCTTCGATCTCAAATCCGTGTTTTTTGTATACCGCAATCGCCGGCTTGTTATCGGCGAACACCGTCAACTCAATGCGGTCAATGCGCAGCCAGTTATCGCACAGGTCGATCATCTCGCGCATCAGCGCGCTGCCGATACCGCGCCCCTGATGGCCGGCGGCAACCGCCATGCCAAAGGTCGCCACGTGGCTGCGACGAGGGCGCGGTTCGACATGGAGCGACAGATGCCCGGTAACCCGATCGTCCAGCGTCGCCACCAGATGGAAGGTATGAGGTTTGGGCTGTAGCTTCTCCTGCCAGGCTTCCATGGCGGGGTAAGGGATCTGTAGCGTGTCATGATAGACCTCCGGGTGCGCCATCAGCATACGTAAAGGTTCAGCATCGCGCGGTTCGGCATGGCGTATCACTATGTCACTCATTCCCTTGTCCTCTTTTTGGTGGTTGATTCTCCTTCACCATCTCTGACGGCAGCCGGGGAGTCAATGCCGTTTTTTGCAAAAAAAAGATAGACAAGTGCGAATGAGAATGATTATTATTGTCCTGCATTCAGGAAGACCCTTGCGGAAAGCCTGAAAGCACGACATTGCTCACATTGCTTCCAGTATTACTTTAGCCAGCCGGGTGCTGGCTTTTTTTTTGCTGCAACCTCAGGCGCTTTGCGGCCTGGCGGACATCACGCCGTCTTCCGCAACCAGGCCGATGAGATGACTTTTGCTTTCCGCCGCGGCCAGCACCTCGGCGCTGCCGGTGAACTGGCCGCCCTTTTTAATCGCCAGCGAGCGATAGGCGAGGGTGCCATCCAGATTGCCGTGCTCCTCAATGGTGATGCTGTCGCCGCGGCACTGGCCCTGAACCTTGCCATCAATAATCAGCTCACGGCAGCTGATGTTGCCCTCGACCTGACCTTCACGCATCACCTTAATCAGATGTTCTTTCGCCTCAATGTTGCCGGTAAGCTGACCGTGGATATAGACATGGCCGCTGGCGACAATATTGCCGACTAAATGCACCCCGCTGGCGATGACTGTAGTCTCTTGTTTTTTGCTGGCGACCGCCTGGGATTCTGGGTTGTTTGCCGGAGGCGTGGCCACTTCTGACGTCTGAGGTTCCGTTTTA
Source organism: Klebsiella sp. JN_Kp127 (assembly GCF_040062505.1). NCBI lineage: Bacteria > Pseudomonadati > Pseudomonadota > Gammaproteobacteria > Enterobacterales > Enterobacteriaceae > Klebsiella > Klebsiella sp. JN_Kp127. The sequence continues at coordinate 89,874 of NZ_JBEAHS010000036.1, read as the reverse complement.
TTTTTCTTAATAAACATCGCGTTAATTTTGTTCCGTTGGCTATGGAGGAGAAAGGCGACCAGTGCGCAGGCGGCCGCCAGGCGCGCCGGCACGATCGCATCGACAGACCAGGCGATCAGCGCGAGAAGCCAGAAAAAAAGGGCGCCGTTTAAGGCGAGATACTGTTTGTCCATCCGTAGCGGCTGGCTACTCCGTTAGTCATCAGCAACGTCCTGGTTTGCCCTCCACTTATCCGCAGTTTCGCCATTGAGATCAAGATATTTAACCGAAAAATGTCGATTTAATCTGTTGTTAATCAATGAGTTATTAATAATTACGTATGGATGGTACGAGACCTATTTTTTTGACGAATCTTCACGGAAAACGGACTGAGAGGATGAAGTCATGTCCCGGCTTGCGCTATGGTTGAAGGTAGCTCATTAACTAAGGACAGCGTTATGACTCTGCACTGCGCATTTATTGGCTTCGGCAAAAGCACCACCCGCTACCATCTTCCTTACGTGTTACACCGCCAGGACCGCTGGCAGGTGGCGCACATCTATCGCCGTCGGGCGAAGCCCGAGGAGCAGGCGCCGCAGTATTCCCACATCCATTTCACCAGCGATCTCGATGAAGTATTAAACGACCCGCAGGTCAGGCTGGTGGTGGTCTGCACCCATGCCGACAGCCATTTTGACTATGCGAAAAAGGCGCTGGAGGCGGGGAAAAACGTGCTGGTGGAAAAGCCGTTCACCCCGACGCTGGAGGAAGCCAAGGCCCTGTTTGCGCTGGCGAACAGCAAAGGCCTGACGGTGACGCCCTACCAGAACCGCCGCTTCGACTCCTGCTTCCTGACCACTAAAAAGGTGATTGAGAGCGGCAAACTTGGCGAACTGGTGGAGATCGAAAGCCATTTTGACAACTACCGTCCGCTGGCGGAGACCAACCCCGGCGGCCCGCAAAACGGCGAGTTCTATGGCCTTGGTGTGCATACCCTGGACCAGATTATTTCGCTGTTCGGCCGCCCGGACCATGTCGCTTACGATCTGCGCTCGCTGCGCAACAAAGCTAACCCGGATGATACCTTTGAGGCCCAGCTGTTCTACGGCGATCTGAAGGCCATCGTTAAGACCAGCCACCTGGTGCAGATCGACTACCCGAAATTCATCGTCCACGGCCATAAAGGCTCGTTTGTGAAATATGGTATCGACCAGCAGGAGACCAGCCTGAAAGCCAATATCATGCCGGGCGAGCCGGGCTTTGGCGCGGACGACAGCGTCGGCGAGCTGGTGTATGTCAACGAGGCAGGGGAGACGGTGCGCGAAGCGGTCCCGCTGGAGAGCGGCGACTATGGCCGGGTCTACGACGCGCTGTACGACACCCTCGTCAACGGCCAGCCAAATTACGTCAAGGAATCTGACGTTCTTACCAATATGGAGATCCTGCAGCGCGGCTTTGAGCAGCCCTCACCGGCCACCATTACTCTGGTGAAATAAGCCTAAGCGGCTCCTCTGCGCTTGTTCATATTTTTTGAACAGAGGAGTCAATTTTCACCCTCTATGATCGTCGGCGAAATGGGTCCACACTGACTCCATCGAAAACATATGGGGGTGCAACATGATCTACTTACGCAAAGCGAACGAACGTGGCCACGCTAACCATGGCTGGCTGGATTCCTGGCATACTTTCTCTTTCGCCAACTACTACGACCCGAACTTTATGGGCTTCTCCGCCCTGCGGGTGATTAACGACGACGTCATCGACGCCGGTCAGGGCTTCGGTACCCACCCGCATAAAGATATGGAGATCCTGACCTATGTGCTGGAAGGGGCGGTGGAGCACCAGGACAGCATGGGCAACAAAGAGCAGGTGCCGGCGGGCGAGTTCCAGATCATGAGCGCGGGTACCGGGGTGCGTCACTCTGAGTACAACCCGAGCAAAACCGATCGTCTGCGTCTGTACCAGATCTGGATTATTCCGGAAGAAACCGGCATTACCCCGCGCTACGAGCAGCGCCGCTTCGACGCCGCCCAGGGCAAACAGCTGGTGCTGTCGCCGGATGCACGGGATGGCTCGCTGAAGGTCTATCAGGATATGGAGCTGTATCGCTGGGCGCTGCTGAAAGATGAGCAGTCGGTTCACCAGATTGCCGCGGAACGTCACGTCTGGATCCAGGTCGTCAAAGGCGAAGTGACCATCAACGGTACCAAAGCCACTACCAGCGATGGTTTGGCTATCTGGGACGAGCAGGCGATTTCGGTTCATGCCGACAGCGATAGCGAAATCCTGCTGTTCGATCTGCCGCCGGTTTGATCGTTATCTGAGGTCGTCTATACCCAAAATAATTTGAGTTGCAGAAAGGCGGCGACGCAGAGAATCCCCAGGAGCTTACTTAAGTAAGTGACTGGGGGTGAGTGAGGAAAGCCAACGCGCATGCAACTCGAAGTATGATGGGTATAAATAAATTGCGTAGCCTTCCCTCATGTTAGGGAAGGTTGCGCTTTGTCCGTGATAAACTGAGAAAATGTTCCCCGTTGATCACAGTCAGGACGATGAAAAAGAAAAGACCCGTACTTCAGGATGTAGCCGATCTTGTCGGCGTGACCAAAATGACGGTCAGTCGCTATTTACGCAACCCGGAGCAGGTCTCCGAAGCGCTGCGTGGCAAGATTGCCGTTGCCCTCGATGAACTGGGTTATATTCCCAATCGCGCCCCTGACATTCTCTCCAACGCCACCAGCCGCGCCATTGGCGTGCTGCTGCCATCGTTAACCAACCAGGTGTTCTCGGAAGTGCTGCGCGGGATTGAAAGCGTCACTGACGCCTTCGGCTATCAAACCATGCTGGCGCACTACGGCTACAAGCCGGAAATGGAAGAGAAACGCCTCGAATCGATGCTCTCCTGGAACATTGACGGCCTGATCCTCACCGAACGTACCCATACGCCCCGCACCCTGAAGATGATTGAAGTCGCCGGCATTCCGGTGGTGGAGCTAATGGACAGCCAGTCACCGTGCCTCGATATCGCGGTCGGTTTCGATAACTTCGAAGCGGCGCGGCAGATGACGGCGGCGATTATCGCCCGCGGCCACCGCCACGTTGCTTATCTCGGCGCGCGTCTTGATGAACGTACTATCATCAAACAGAAGGGGTACGAGCAGGCGATGCTCGAAGCGGGCATGACGCCCTACAGCGTGATGGTGGAGCAGTCCTCGTCCTATTCATCCGGGATTGAGCTGATGCGCCAGGCGCGCCGCGAATACCCGCAGCTTGACGGCATCTTTTGCACCAACGATGACCTCGCGGTCGGCGCGGCCTTTGAGTGCCAGCGCCTGGGGCTGAAGATCCCGGACGACATGGCGATAGCCGGTTTCCACGGCCACGATATCGGCCAGGTGATGGAGCCGCGGCTGGCCAGCGTCCTGACCCCGCGCGAGCGGATGGGGCGCATTGGCGCCGAACGTCTGCTGGCGCGCATTCGTGGCGAAGCGATTACCCCTAAGATGTTAGATTTAGGTTTCACATTGTCACCGGGCGGATCAATTTAAACTGACAAGTTTGAAGTAGATCACACATATTCACATCTGGCACGAATGGATATTGCTTCTCCACAGGTCCGGCATGACAATGTTACCGATAACAGTTACCCGTAACAATTAACCGATACGCCGCCTTCGCGCTCAATGAGTCAGCCCCGGCGCGGCGTACCTGTCCGGTGGGAGGATGCTTTGAGCACGACTAATCATGATCACCACGTCTACGTTCTGATGGGCGTTTCCGGCAGCGGGAAATCCGCTGTCGCCAGCGAAGTGGCGCATCAGCTGCATGCCGCGTTTCTCGACGGCGACTTTCTGCATCCGCGCAGCAATATCACCAAGATGGCCTCCGGTGAGCCGCTCAACGATGACGACCGTACCCCGTGGCTGCAGGCGCTAAATGACGCCGCGTTTGCCATGCAGCGTACCAATAAGGTGTCGCTGATCGTCTGTTCGGCGCTGAAGAAGAGCTATCGCGACATTCTGCGCAAGGGCAACCCGAACCTCTCCTTCATCTACCTGAAAGGCGGCTTCGAGGTGATCGAAAACCGTCTGAAGGCGCGTAAAGGGCACTTCTTCAAAACCCAAATGTTGGTGACGCAGTTTGAAACGCTGCAGGAACCAGGCGCCGACGAGAGCGATGTGCTTATCGTCGATATCGACCAGCCGCTGGAAGGCGTGGTGGCCAGCACCATTGAGGTGATCAACAAAGGCAGTCACTAGTGAGTACTTTAACGCTTGTTTTAACAGCAGTCGGCTCGGTATTGCTGCTGCTGTTTTTAGTCATGAAGGCGCGGATGCACGCCTTCGTGGCTTTGATGGTGGTTTCTATTGGCGCAGGTCTCTTCTCCGGCATGCCGTTGGATAAAATCGCGGCGACGATGGAGAAGGGGATGGGCGGTACGCTGGGCTTCCTGGCGATCGTCGTCGCGCTGGGCGCGATGTTCGGGAAGATCCTGCATGAAACGGGGGCGGTCGATCAGATTGCCGTCAAGATGCTCAAATCCTTCGGCCACAATCGCGCGCACTATGCGATTGGTCTCGCCGGCCTCATCTGCGCGCTGCCGCTGTTTTTTGAAGTGGCGATCGTGCTACTGATCAGCGTCGCCTTCTCGATGGCGCGCCATACCGGCACTAACCTCGTGAAGCTGGTGATCCCGCTGTTTGCCGGGGTGGCCGCCGCCGCGGCGTTCCTGCTGCCGGGACCGGCGCCGATGCTGCTGGCGTCGCAAATGCACGCCGACTTTGGCTGGATGATCCTGATTGGCCTGTGCGCGGCCATTCCGGGAATGATTATCGCCGGGCCGCTGTGGGGCAACTTCATCAGCCGCTACGTTGAGCTGCATATTCCTGACGACGTGACGGAGCCGCATCTCGGCGAAGGCAAAATGCCCTCCTTCGGCTTCAGCCTGTCGCTGATCCTGCTGCCGCTGGTGCTGGTAGGCCTGAAAACCATCGCCGCGCGCTTTGTGCCGGTGGGGTCGACCGCTTACGAATGGTTTGAATTTATCGGTCACCCATTCACCGCGATCCTGGTAGCCTGCCTGGTGGCAATCTACGGCCTGGCGGTACGTCAGGGGATGGCGAAAGACCGGGTGATGGAGATCTGCGGTCATGCGCTGCAGCCGGCGGGCATTATCCTGCTGGTGATCGGGGCAGGCGGCGTCTTCAAGCAGGTGCTGGTTGACTCCGGCGTCGGCCCGGCGCTGGGTGAAGCGCTGACCGGCATGGGGCTGCCGATCGCCATTACCTGCTTCGTGCTGGCGGCGGCGGTGCGTATCATCCAGGGCTCCGCCACCGTGGCGTGCCTGACGGCGGTCGGCCTGGTGATGCCGGTGATTGAGCAGCTGAACTACAGCGGCGCGCAGATGGCGGCCTTGTCTATCTGTATCGCCGGCGGCTCGATTGTCGTGAGCCATGTGAACGACGCCGGCTTCTGGCTGTTCGGTAAATTTACCGGCGCCACCGAAGCCCAGACGCTGAAAACCTGGACGATGATGGAAACCATCCTCGGCACCACCGGGGCGATTGTCGGCATGATTGCCTTCCAGCTGCTGAGCTAAGTCTGTTCGCCACCCGCTCGCGGGTGGCCAAAAGCCAGGGTAACGCCGTTTACCCTGGCTTCCCGGCGATAAGCCGCGCTTTTTCCCTCTTTTCTCTTCCCGCTCCTCGCCCTTATTAGCGCTACGACGATGCTCGTATCCTTCGGCAAGCCTTGCTGCACCTGGGTTTGTTGCCTCTTTTTGGCAAGGGGAAAATCAGCGGATTTCGCGCTTAATCCATAATCAGGATCAATAAAATCGCGACGGAAAATGTTCCATTCCCTGGGTGATTTCCCCGATAATCATTGCGCTTTGACGACGACCAGCGACGGTGGACAATGTGCAGGATAAGTTGCTTTTCTGATTGTTCAGCAATCATTGATTAATTTCACTTGCGACTTTAGCTGCATTTTGTAAGGTGAGGGATAATCCAGTTGGAAACTGGTCAGGCACAAACAGCACACACCTCGCAGGAATACGTTATGAAAAATGTTGGTTTTATCGGCTGGCGCGGAATGGTCGGCTCTGTTCTCATGCAACGCATGGTTGAAGAGCGCGATTTCGACGCCATTCGCCCGGTGTTCTTCTCTACCTCCCAGCTGGGACAGCCAGCGCCGTCTTTCGGCGGTAGCACCGGTGGCACGCTCCAGGATGCGTTCGATCTGGACGCGCTGAAGGCACTGGACATTATTGTCACGTGCCAGGGCGGCGATTACACCAACGAGATTTACCCGAAGCTGCGCGAAAGCGGCTGGCAGGGTTACTGGATTGACGCCGCCTCTTCGCTGCGCATGAAGGACGATGCGATCATTATCCTCGACCCGGTTAACCAGGACGTGATCACCGCCGGCCTGAACAACGGCGTAAAAACCTTTGTCGGCGGCAACTGTACCGTCAGCCTGATGCTGATGTCCCTCGGCGGCCTGTTTGCCCAGGATCTGGTGGAGTGGGTCAGCGTGGCGACATACCAGGCGGCTTCCGGCGGCGGCGCGCGTCATATGCGCGAACTGCTGAGCCAGATGGGCCAGCTGCACAACCACGTCGCGGCAGAGCTGGCGGACCCGGCTTCCGCCATTCTGGATATCGAGCGCAAAGTGACGTCGCTGACCCGCAGCGGCGAGCTGCCGGTGGATAACTTCGGCGTACCGCTGGCGGGCAGCCTGATCCCGTGGATCGACAAACAGCTGGATAACGGCCAGAGCCGCGAAGAGTGGAAAGGCCAGGCGGAGACCAACAAGATCCTCGCCACCTCGTCCGTTATCCCGGTAGACGGCCTGTGCGTCCGCGTTGGCGCGCTGCGCTGCCACAGCCAGGCGTTCACCATCAAGCTGAAAAAAGATGTCTCTATCCCGACCGTTGAGGAGCTGCTGGCCGCGCACAACCCGTGGGCCAAAGTGGTACCGAACGATCGCGACATTACTATGCGCGAGCTGACCCCAGCCGCGGTGACTGGCACCCTGACCACCCCGGTAGGTCGCCTGCGTAAACTGAATATGGGGCCGGAGTATCTGTCGGCCTTTACCGTTGGCGACCAGCTGCTGTGGGGCGCCGCGGAGCCGCTGCGCCGGATGCTTCGCCAGCTGGCGTAAGCGCAGGATAAACAGAAAGGGGGTCTTCGAGCCCCCTTTTTTTTTGCGTAATACAAGGAGTAAACGCGGATGTTAGATTTTTCCCCACGGAGGTAACTCAGCCTTGGCTATGCTTTAAGTAAGGAATTCCTTACCTGAAGGTGGGACGGAGCAGAAGGATGCAGAAAGCGCTGCGCCGTTCAGGTCAAAAAAAGTCGCCAGTTACAGGAATGAGCGACACTTACAACAGGATGAAAGCATGTCTAATCATATCGATAGAGACGTGATTAATGCGCTAATCGCCGGTCATTTCGCGGACCCTTTTTCCGTGCTCGGCATGCACCGTACCGACGCCGGGCTGGAAGTGCGCGCATTATTACCCGATGCCACCGATGTGTGGGTTATTGAACCGAAAACCGGACGCAAAGTCGGCAAGCTCGAATGCCTCGACTCGCGTGGTTTCTTCAGCGGCGTTCTGCCGCGGCGTAAAAACGCCTTTCGCTATCAGCTGGCCGTCACCTGGCACGGGCAGCAGAATCTGATTGATGACCCTTATCGCTTTGGTCCGCTGCTGCAGGATCTTGACGTCTGGCTGCTGTCGGAAGGGACCCACCTGCGCCCTTACGAAACGCTGGGCGCGCACGCCGCCACCATGGACGGCGTCACCGGCACCCGTTTCTCGGTATGGGCGCCGAACGCCCGTCGCGTCTCAGTGGTGGGGCAGTTTAACTACTGGGACGGCCGGCGCCACCCGATGCGATTCCGCAAAGAGTCCGGCATCTGGGAACTGTTCGTCCCCGGCGCGCACAATGGCCAACTGTATAAATTCGAGCTGATTGACGCCCACGGCCATCTGCGGGTCAAAGCCGACCCTTACGCCTTTGAATCGCAAATGCGTCCGGAAAGCGCCTCGCTTATCTGCGACCTGCCGCCTAAAGTCGAACAGCCGGCGGACCGCAAAGCGGCGAACCAGTTCGATGCCCCTGTCTCTATCTATGAAGTGCATCTTGGCTCATGGCGTCGTCATACTGACAATAATTTCTGGCTGAGCTACCGCGAGCTGGCCGACCAGCTGGTGCCCTACGCGAAATGGATGGGCTTCACCCATCTCGAGCTGCTGCCGGTTAACGAGCACCCGTTCGACGGCAGCTGGGGCTATCAACCCACCGGCCTCTATGCGCCGACCCGCCGTTTCGGCACCCGCGATGATTTCCGTTACTTTATCAACGCCGCGCACGCCGCCGGGCTAAATGTCATTCTGGACTGGGTGCCTGGCCACTTCCCGGCGGATGATTTTGCCCTTGCCTCTTTCGATGGCACAGCCCTGTATGAGCACAGCGATCCGCGCGAGGGGTATCACCAGGACTGGAATACCCTGATCTACAACTACGGACGCCGCGAAGTCAGCAACTTCCTGGTGGGAAATGCGCTGTACTGGATCGAACGCTTCGGCATCGATGCTCTGCGCGTCGACGCGGTGGCCTCGATGATCTATCGCGACTATAGCCGCAAGGCGGGGGAGTGGATCCCCAACGAATACGGCGGCCGGGAAAATCTGGAAGCCATTGAATTTCTGCGCAACACCAACCGCATCCTTGGCGAACAGACGCCGGGCGCGGTCACCATGGCGGAAGAGTCCACCGATTTCGCCGGGGTAACCCGTCCGCCAGCCGGCGGCGGCCTCGGTTTCTGGTTCAAATGGAACCTCGGCTGGATGCACGACACCCTGGATTACATGAAACTCGATCCGGTGCACCGCCGCTACCATCACGACAAAATGACCTTCGGCATGCTCTACAACTACACCGAGAACTTTGTGCTGCCGCTCTCCCACGATGAAGTGGTGCACGGCAAAAAATCGATTCTCGACCGCATGCCGGGGGACGCCTGGCAGAAGTTCGCCAACCTGCGCGCCTACTACGGCTGGCTGTTCGCCTTCCCGGGGAAAAAGCTGCTGTTTATGGGCAATGAGTTCGCCCAGGGCCGCGAGTGGAACCACGACGGCAGCCTCGACTGGCATCTGCTGGAGGGCGGCGACAACTGGCACCACGGCGTCCAGCGGCTGGTGCGCGACCTGAACCATACCTATCGCCACCATAAGGCGCTGCACGAGCTGGACTTTGACCCGTACGGCTTCGAATGGCTGGTGGTGGATGACCACGAGCGCTCAGTGTTTGTCTTTGTGCGCCGCGACCGGGCGGGGAACGAGATTATCGTCGCCAGCAACTTCACGCCGGTGCCGCGCCACGACTACCGCTTCGGCATCAACCAGCCGGGCCGCTGGCGCGAGGCGTTGAATACCGACTCAATGCACTATCACGGCAGCAACCAGGGCAACGGCGGGGTGGTGGAAAGTGATGCCCTCCCCAGCCACGGTCGCGAACATTCGCTGTCCCTGACCCTGCCGCCGCTGGCGACGATCTGGCTGGTCCGGGAGGCGCAATGACCAACCTCGCGGCAGGCAAGCCTGCGCCGTTGGGCGCCAGCTATGACGGCAAGGGGGTGAACTTCGCCCTCTTCTCCGCCCACGCGGAACGGGTGGAGCTGTGCGTGTTCGACGAGCAGGGCAACGAGCAACGCTTCGATCTCCCGGCGCGCAGTGGCGACATCTGGCACGGCTGGCTGGCTGCCGTCGGGCCGGGCCTGCGCTACGGCTACCGGGTTCATGGCCCCTGGGATCCGGCGCAGGGACACCGCTTTAACCCGGCCAAGCTGCTGCTCGATCCCTGCGCTCACCGGGTTGAGGGCGATCTGCCGGACGACGAGCGCCTGCACGGCGGAATGTGGCAGCCGGATCATCGCGATAGCGCCGCGATAGCGCCAAAATCGCAGGTAGTGGATCTGCGTTACGACTGGCTGGGCGATAAACCGCCGCGTACCCCATGGGGGGAAACGGTGATTTATGAAGCGCACGTGAAAGGGCTCACCCTGCTTAATCCGCAGCTGCCGGAAGCCATTCGCGGAACGTATAAGGCGCTGGGCCACCCGGTGATGATCGCTTACTTCAAATCGCTGGGCATCAGCGTCCTTGAACTGTTGCCGGTGGCGCAGTTCGCCAGCGAGCCGCGACTGCAGCGGATGGGGTTGAGCAACTACTGGGGCTACAACCCGCTGGCCTGGTTCGCGCTGGATCCGCGCTATGCCAGCGACCCGACGCGCGCCCTGGATGAGTTTCGCGATGCGGTTAAGGCGCTGCACGCCGCCGGTATCGAGGTGATTCTGGATATCGTGCTCAACCATAGCGCGGAAATCGATCTTGAAGGTCCCACCGTCTCCCTGCGCGGAATCGACAACCGTAGCTATTATTGGGTAAGGGAAGATGGCGATTATCACAACTGGACCGGGTGCGGGAATACGCTCAATCTCAGCCACCCGGGGGTAGTGGAACTGGCGCGCCAGTGTTTGCGCTTCTGGGTGGATGAGTGCCATGTCGACGGTTTTCGCTTCGATCTCGCCTCAGTGATGGGACGGACGCCGGAATTCCGCCAGGATGCGCCGCTGTTCGAGGCTATCCGCCACGACAGCGTGCTGTCGCAGGTGAAACTGATCGCCGAACCCTGGGATATCGGCCCGGGGGGCTACCAGGTGGGCAATTTTCCCCCGCTGTTCGCCGAGTGGAACGACCATTTTCGCGATAGCGCCCGCCGCTTCTGGCTGCAGCAAAACGTCTCCCTGGGGGATTTCGCGCAACGCTTCGCGGCCTCCAGCGATCTCTTTGCCCGTGATGGCAAGCCGCCATCGGCGACGGTCAATCTGGTGACGGCCCACGATGGCTTCACGCTGCGCGACTGCGTTTGTTTCAATCAGAAACACAATGAGGCGAACGGGGAGGAGAATCGCGATGGGACTAACAATAACTACAGCAACAATCATGGTATAGAAGGATTAGAAGCTAATTTTGCGGTGATTGAACGGCGACGCGCCAGCGTGCATGCGCTGCTGACGACGCTGCTGCTGGCTCAGGGGACGCCGATGCTGTTGGCGGGCGATGAGCAGGGTCACAGCCAGCACGGCAACAATAATGCCTACTGTCAGGACAACGCCCTGACCTGGCTCGACTGGCGCCAGGCGAACCCGGGATTAACCGCCTTTACCGCGGCGCTGATCCACCTGCGCCGGCGCATTCCGGCGCTCACCCGCAACCGCTGGTGGCAGGAGGGGGATGGCAGCGTCCGCTGGCTTAATCGCCATGCCCAGCCGCTGACTGCCGGGGAGTGGCAGCAGGGGGCAGCGTGTATGCAGATCCAGTTGTCGGATCGCTGGCTGCTCACGCTGAACGCCACCGCAGAGGTGGTCGATATGGTTTTACCCGAGGGGGAATGGCGCGCCGTTCCTCCATTCGCCGGAGAGGATAATCCGGTCATCATGGCTGTCTGGCATGGGCCCGCGCACGGAGTGTGCGTATTTCAAAGGTCGTAAGCCCTGAAGCTTCCGGTTGAACCCGTGGCGGCGGCGCGGCGGGATGAGCAGGAAAGCGGGGGTGTAAAAAGGAGTTAATCATGGTTAGGCTTGAAAAAAACGATCCGCTGATGCTGGCGCGTCAATTACCTATCAAATCCGTGGCGTTGATCCTCGCGGGCGGCCGTGGCACCCGGCTTAAGGATCTCACCATTAAGCGTGCGAAACCTGCCGTTCACTTCGGCGGCAAGTTCCGTATTATCGATTTCGCATTATCTAACTGCATTAACTCAGGGATCCGCCGCATCGGCGTTATTACCCAGTATCAGTCGCATACGCTGGTGCAGCACATCCAGCGCGGCTGGTCGTTCTTCAGCGAAGAGATGAACGAGTTTGTCGATCTGCTGCCGGCCCAACAGCGCGTACACGGCGAAAACTGGTATCGCGGCACGGCGGACGCGGTGACGCAGAACCTGGACATCATCAGCCGCTACAAGGCCGAGTACGTGGTGATCCTCGCGGGCGACCATATTTATAAGCAGGACTACTCGCGCATGCTGATCGACCATGTCGAAAAAGGGGCGCGTTGCACCGTGGCCTGCATGCCGGTGCCCATTGAAGAGGCATCCGCCTTCGGCGTCATGGCGGTCGACGAAAACGAAAAAATCATTGAGTTTGTCGAGAAACCCGCCAACCCGCCGGCGATGCCGACCGACCCGACCAAATCGCTGGCCAGCATGGGCATTTATGTCTTCGACGCCGCCTATCTTTATGAGCTGCTGGAGGAAGACGATCGCAACGAGAACTCCAGCCATGATTTCGGCAAAGACATCATTCCGAAGATCACCGAAGCTGGCATGGCTTATGCACATCCTTTCCCGCTCTCCTGCGTGCAGTCCGACCCGAACGCCGAGCCGTACTGGCGCGACGTGGGGACGCTGGAGGCCTACTGGAAGGCCAACCTCGATCTGGCGTCAGTCACGCCGGAGCTGGATATGTACGACCAGAACTGGCCGATCCGTACCCATATGGAATCGCTGCCGCCGGCGAAGTTCGTGCAGGACCGTTCCGGAAGCCACGGCATGACCCTGAACTCGCTGGTCTCCGGGGGCTGCATTATCTCCGGGTCGGTGGTGGTGCAGTCGGTGCTGTTCCCGCGCGTGCGGGTGAACTCATTCTGTAACATTGATTCGGCAGTCTTGTTGCCAGATGTCTGGGTGGGGCGCTCATGCCGCCTGCGTCGCTGCGTGATTGACCGCGCCTGCGTCATCCCGGAAGGTATGGTGATTGGTGAGAACGCGGAAGAGGATGCACGCCGCTTCTATCGCTCAGAGGAAGGTATCGTGCTGGTGACCCGCGACATGCTGCGGAAATTGGGGCACAAACAGGAGCGCTAATGCAGGTCTTACATGTATGTTCTGAGATGTTCCCGATGTTAAAGACGGGCGGTCTGGCGGACGTCATCGGCGCGCTGCCGGCGGCGCAAATCGCGGAGGGTATCGATACGCGCGTGCTGTTGCCGGCGTTTCCCGATATCCGCCGCGGCGTGGTGGATGCCCAGGTGGTGACCCGCCGGGATACGTTCGCCGGGCGGATCACGCTGCTGTACGGCCACTTTAACGGCGTGGGGATCTATCTGATAGACGCCCCGCATCTCTATGACCGGCCGGGGAGCCCTTACCACGATACCAACCAGCACGCTTATACCGACAACGTTCTGCGCTTTGCGCTGCTGGGCTGGGTGGGAAGCGAAATGGCCAGCGGACTGGATCCGTTCTGGCGCCCGGATGTGGTCCATGCCCACGACTGGCACGCCGGCCTGACGCCGGCCTACCTGGCGGCGCGCGGGCGTCCGGCTAAATCGGTCTTTACCGTGCACAACCTGGCGTACCAGGGGATGTTTTACTCCTGGCATATGAATGATATCGAGCTGCCGTGGTCGTTTTACAACATGCATGGCCTCGAGTTTAACGGCCAGATCTCGTTTCTGAAGGCCGGCCTTTACTACGCCGACCATATTACGGCGGTGAGCCCGACCTACGCGCGCGAGATCACCGAGCCGCAGTACGCCTACGGCATGGAGGGGTTGCTGCGTCAGCGCCATCATGAAGGGCGGCTGTCGGGAATTCTCAACGGCGTTGACGACGGTATCTGGAGCCCGCAAAACGACCTCCTGCTGCCGATGCGCTACGATCGCGACACGCTGGAGGAGAAGGCGGAGAACAAGCGTCAGCTGCAGATCGCCATGGGCCTGAAGGTCGATGATAAAGCGCCGCTGTTTGCCGTCGTCAGCCGTCTCACCAGCCAAAAAGGGCTGGATCTGGTGCTCGAAGCGCTGCCGGGCCTGCTTGAGCAGGGCGGCCAGCTGGCGCTGCTGGGCGCCGGCGATCCGGTGCTGCAGGAAGGGTTCCTCGCCGCCGCTGCCGAGCACCCGGGCAAGGTGGGGGTGCAGATTGGCTATCATGAGGCCTTCTCCCACCGCATTATGGGGGGCGCCGACGTCATTCTGGTCCCGAGCCGCTTTGAACCCTGCGGTCTGACCCAGCTGTACGGTCTGAAGTACGGTACGCTGCCGCTGGTGCGCCGCACCGGCGGGCTGGCGGACACGGTCTCTGACAGTTCGCTGGAGAACCTTGCCGATGGTCTGGCGACAGGTTTTGTCTTTGAGGACAGCAATGCGCTGTCATTGCTGCGCGCTATACGTCGCGCCTTTGTCCTCTGGTCGCGCCCATCGCTCTGGCGCTATGTGCAGCGTCAGGCGATGAATATGGATTTTAGCTGGCAGGTTGCCGCGAACTCCTATCGCGAACTTTATCAACGCTTGATGTAATCACTGGAGTCATTGTTATGAATGTACCCTTTAGCTATGCATCACCGACGCTGAGCGTTGAGGCGTTAAAACATTCTATTGCCTATAAGCTGATGTTTATCATCGGTAAAGATCCGGCCATCGCCAACAAGCATGAATGGCTTAACGCCACGCTGTTTGCCGTTCGCGATCGCATGGTGGAGCGCTGGCTGCGCTCCAACCGCGCGCAGCTCTCGCAGGAAGTGCGCCAGGTATACTATCTGTCGATGGAGTTCCTGATCGGCCGTACCCTCTCGAATGCCCTGTTGTCGCTCGGCATCTATGACGATGTGAGCAGCGCGCTGGCGGAGATGGGGCTCGATCTCGAAGAGCTGATCGATGAAGAGAACGACCCCGGACTTGGCAACGGCGGTCTGGGCCGCCTGGCGGCCTGCTTCCTTGACTCCCTGGCGGCGCTGGGTCTGCCGGGACGTGGCTACGGGATCCGCTACGACTACGGGATGTTTAAACAGAATATCGTCGATGGCCGGCAAAAAGAGTCCCCTGACTACTGGCTGGAGTACGGTAACCCGTGGGAGTTTGAGCGCCACAACACCCGCTATAAAGTGCGCTTCGGCGGCCGCATTCAGCAGGAGGGGAAGAAAACCCGCTGGATAGAGACGGAAGAGATCATTGCCGAAGCCTACGATCAGATTATCCCCGGCTTTGACACCGACGCCACCAACACGCTGCGTCTGTGGAGCGCGCAGGCCAGTAGCGAAATTAACCTCGGTAAGTTTAACCAGGGCGACTACTTCGCCGCGGTAGAGGATAAGAACCACTCCGAAAACGTCTCCCGCGTCCTCTATCCGGACGACTCGACCTACTCCGGCCGCGAGCTGCGCCTGCGCCAGGAGTATTTCCTCGTCTCGGCCACGGTGCAGGATATTCTGAACCGCCACTATCTGTTGCATAAGACCTATGACAACCTGGCGGACAAGATAGCCATCCACCTGAATGACACCCACCCGGTGCTGTCGATACCGGAGCTGATGCGCCTGCTTATCGACGAGCATAAATTCAGCTGGGACGAGGCGTTCGAGGTGACCTGTCAGGTCTTCTCCTATACCAACCATACCTTGATGAGCGAAGCGCTCGAGACCTGGCCGGTGGATATGCTGGGCAAAATTCTCCCGCGCCATCTGCAGATTATCTTTGAGATTAACGACTACTTCCTCAAGACCCTGCAGGAGCAGTATCCCAACGATACCGCGCTGCTCAGCCGGACCTCGATTATCGACGAGTCAAATGGCCGTCGCGTGCGGATGGCCTGGCTGGCGGTGGTGGTCAGCCACAAGGTCAATGGGGTGTCGGAGCTACATTCCCGATTGATGGTGGAGTCGCTGTTTGCCGAATTCGCCAAAATTTTCCCGATGCGCTTTATCAACGTGACCAACGGCGTCACGCCGCGCCGCTGGCTGGCGCTGGCCAACCCGCCGCTGTCGAAAGTGCTGGATGAGCATATCGGCCGCACCTGGCGGACCGATCTGAGCCAGCTTGACGAGCTGAAGCAGCATATCGACTATCCGACGGTCAATCAGGCAGTGCGTCAGGCTAAACTGGAAAACAAACAGCGGCTGGCCAGCTATATTGCGCAGCAGCTTAATGTGGTGGTGAATCCGAAGGCGCTGTTTGATGTGCAGATCAAACGCATTCACGAGTACAAACGCCAGCTGATGAATGTGCTGCACGTCATTACCCGCTATAACCGGATCAAAGCCGATCCGCAGGCGGAGTGGGTGCCGCGGGTGAACATTTTCGCCGGTAAGGCGGCTTCAGCCTACTACATGGCCA
Source organism: Klebsiella sp. JN_Kp127 (assembly GCF_040062505.1). Classification (NCBI taxonomy): domain Bacteria; kingdom Pseudomonadati; phylum Pseudomonadota; class Gammaproteobacteria; order Enterobacterales; family Enterobacteriaceae; genus Klebsiella; species Klebsiella sp. JN_Kp127. The sequence goes on along the minus strand of NZ_JBEAHS010000036.1, from coordinate 73,709 downwards.
AGCATATTATTCACCTGATCAACGATGTGGCGGCGGTGATCAATAACGATCCGCAGATTGGCGACAAGCTGAAGGTCGTTTTTATCCCCAATTACAGCGTCAGCCTGGCGCAGCTGATCATTCCGGCGGCAGACCTGTCGGAACAGATCTCGCTCGCAGGCACGGAAGCCTCCGGCACCAGTAATATGAAGTTTGCCCTTAACGGCGCGCTGACGATCGGCACCCTCGACGGGGCGAACGTGGAGATGCAGGAGCACGTGGGCGAAGAGAATATCTTTATCTTCGGCAACACCGCGGAAGAGGTGGAGGAGCTGCGTCGCAGCGGCTATAAACCTCGCGAATATTACGAGCAGGATGAAGAGCTTCACCAGGCGCTGACGCAGATCGGTACCGGCGTTTTCAGTCCGGCGGAACCGGGGCGCTACCGCGACCTGCTGGATTCGCTGATTAACTTTGGCGACCACTACCAGGTGCTGGCGGACTATCGTAGCTATGTGGACTGCCAGGATCGCGTCGACGAGCTGTATCAACATCCGGAAGAGTGGGCCTACAAGGCGATGCTGAATATTGCCAATATGGGCTACTTCTCTTCCGACCGGACGATCCAGGAGTACGCGAAATATATCTGGCATATCGACCCGGTAAGGCTGTAAGCCAGTCAAGGCAACACAACGGGGCCATTTGGCCCCGTTGTTTCATTATTGCGGTTGGATCCGGCCTCAGGCGTTTGCGCAGGGCCGCGCAACCGGGCGCGTTAAGACGCTAACGACAGCTCAGACTTTCCCGCATGCTGCGCCAGCCATTCGCTGATGCGCGCCTGCTGCTCGCCATTCAGCCACATGCCCTGTTTGGTTCGACGCCAGATGGCGTCATCCAGGCTGCGCACCCATTCATGCTCAACCAGATACTTCAGCTCGGCTTCATAAAACTCATGGCCGAAATCTTCCCCCAGATCGCTCAGGGCGCTGGCTTCCTTGAGGATCCACTCGCTGTTGCTCCCGTAGGTGCGGGCATAATGGCGGGCCAGTGATTCACTGATGAACGGGAAGCGACGGCGCAGTTTTGCCGCGTAGTCGTCGCGGTCGCCGCCGATATCGCCGCCGGGGAGCACCGCGGTTTTGGTCCATGCCGGGCCGATCCCTTTGTAATAGGGGGTCAGTTTTTCCAGCGCATGCTCGGCCAGTTTGCGATAGGTGGTCAGCTTCCCGCCGAAGACGGAGAGAAGCGGCGCCTGGCCGTTCTCATCGTGAATATCCAGCGTGTAGTCGCGGGTGATCGCCTGCGGTGAATCCGACTCGTCATCGCACAGCGGACGGACGCCGGAGTAGGTCCAGACGATATCGTCCCGGCTGAGGGTCTTTTTAAAGTGCGCGTTATAGACGTTCAGCAGGTAATTAATCTCTTTATCATCAATGGCCACCGCTTTCGGATCGCCCTTATACTCGACGTCCGTCGTGCCGATGATGGAGAACTCATCCATCCACGGGATAACAAACACAATACGTTTATCTTCGTTTTGCAGAATGTAGGCCTGCTTCTGGGTATGCACCCGCGGCACCACGATGTGGCTGCCCTTGATCAGGCGGATACCGTAAGGCGAGCGGAGATGCATCCCTTCGTCGAAGAACTGTTTGACCCATGGACCGGTGGCATTGACCAGACCGCGCGCCTTCCAGGTAAACTTCTCGCCGCTATCGATATCTTCCGCTTCCACCACCCACAGGCCGTTCTCCCGTTTTGCCGAGATGGCGCGAGTGCGGGTCCGCACCTCGCCGCCTTTGCGGACGACCATCTGCGCGTTGGCCAGCACCATGCGGGCATCGTCGACCCAGCAGTCGGAATATTCGAAACCGCGCACAATTTCCGGCTTAAGTACCGATTCTGCGCCAAAACGCAAGCCGGTGGATCCCGGCAGACTGGTGCGTTTGCCCAGATGATCGTACATAAACAAGCCGATGCGGATCATCCATGCCGGACGCAGATGCGGGCGATGCGGGAGACGAAAGCGCATCGGGAAGGCGATATGCGGGGCCATTTTTAACAGCACTTCGCGTTCGGCCAGCGCTTCGCTGACCAGGCGGAACTCGTAGTGTTCGAGGTAGCGTAGCCCGCCGTGGATCAGTTTGGAACTGGCGCTGGAGGTGGCGCAGGCGAGATCGCGCGCTTCCAGCATCAGTACGGATAAACCACGCCCGGCGGCATCTGCCGCGATACCGGCACCGTTGATGCCTCCGCCTATCACAATCAGATCTTTGGTTTCCACGTTCTTACCCTCTCACACTTTCGTTTAAGCTCACAAATGCTCGATATCGCTCACTATAGCAAACAAACGCGCTTTTGGTAACATCAAAAAAACATTTTGGAGTGATGGGTGTAACATATTGGCGTTTCTTTACCGCCTGACGGTACACTACAGGGTAAAATTGGGCCGGCCACTGCCCGTCATGACGAGAAAGAGAAGAGAACCATGGAACAGTTTGAATGTATCAACGTTGAAGAAGCGCACCAGAAACTGCATCAGCAGACGGCGGTTTTGGTCGATATCCGCGATCCGCAAAGCTATGCGATGGGCCATACGCCGGGCGCGTTTCATCTGACCAACGATACCCTGGGCGCGTTTATGCGTGACAACGACTTTGACACGGCGGTGATGGTGATGTGCTATCACGGCAACAGCAGCAAGGGCGCCGCGCAGTATCTGCTGCAGCAGGGGTTTGATAAGGTCTACAGCGTTGACGGCGGGTTCGACGCCTGGCATCGCCATTTCCCGGCGGAAGTGGCGCACGGGACGTTTTAACGACTGGCAGGTATACTATCTCCCTTTGTGTGGAATAAGCGATTCGCTGCATGTTAATGATTACCTCTTTTGCCAACCCGCGCGTGGCCCAGGCGTTTGTCGATTATATGGCGACGCAGGGGATTATCCTGACTATCCAGCAGCACACCCAGAGCGACGTCTGGCTGGCTGATGAGAGTCAGGCCGGACGCGTCAGGGCTGAGCTGGCGCGTTTTCTCGAAAACCCGGCGGACCCGCGCTATCTGGCGGCGAGCTGGCAGTCCGGTCAGACCAACAGCGGGTTGCGCTATCAGCGCTTTCCTTTCTTTGCCACGCTGCGGCATAACGCCGGCCCGTTCACCTGGGCGATTCTGCTGATCTGCATCGCGGTGTTCATCCTGCAAAATCTGCTGGGCGATCAGCCGGTGATGATTTGGCTGGCCTGGCCCTACGATCCTTCGCTGCAGTTCGAAGCCTGGCGCTATTTCAGCCATGCTTTCATGCATTTCTCGCTGATGCATATTCTCTTCAACCTGCTATGGTGGTGGTATCTCGGCGGCGCGGTGGAAAAGCGCATCGGCAGCGGCAAGCTGGTGGTGATCACCGTCATCAGCGCCCTGCTGAGCGGCTTTGTGCAGCACCAGTTTAGCGGCCCGTGGTTTGGCGGGCTGTCGGGCGTGGTTTACGCGCTGATGGGCTATGTCTGGCTGCGGGGCGAGCGCGATCCGCAGAGCGGTATTTATCTGCAGCGCGGGTTGATACTCTTCTCTTTAGTGTGGTTAATTGCTGGCTGGTTTGACGTTTTCGGCATGGCGATCGCCAACGGCGCGCACGTGGCTGGTCTGGCGACCGGCCTGGCGATGGCGTTTGTCGATACCTTGCATGGGCGAAAACGCGCATAAAGACTTACCGACAGGGGTCGGGTAGGCGACATTTTTCCAGGGATATTTCATGAAACAAACACAACGTCATGACGCCATTATCGAGCTGGTAAAAAAACAGGGTTACGTCAGCACGGAAGAGCTGGTTGAGCAGTTCGCGGTCAGCCCGCAGACCATCCGCCGCGACCTGAACGATTTAGCCGAACAGAAAATGATCCTCCGTCATCACGGCGGCGCGGCGCTGCCCTCCAGCTCGGTGAACACCTCCTGGCACGATCGCAAAGCGACCCAGACGGCGGAGAAAGAGCGTATCGCCCGGCGGGTGGCCAGCGAGATCCCGGACGGGGCGACGCTGTTTATCGATATCGGCACCACGCCGGAAGCGGTGGCGCACGCCCTGCTCGATCACAACGATTTGCGGATTGTGACCAATAACCTGAACGTCGCCAACACGCTGATGGTGAAAGAGGACTTCCGCATTATTCTCGCCGGCGGCGAACTGCGCAGCCGCGACGGCGGGATCATTGGGGAAGCCACCCTCGACTTTATCTCGCAGTTCCGTCTCGACTTCGGCATTCTCGGCATCAGCGGCGTCGACAGCGATGGCTCGCTGCTGGAGTTTGATTATCATGAAGTGCGCACCAAGCGCGCGATTATTGAGAATTCACGCCACGTGATGCTGGTGGTGGATCATACCAAGTTTGGCCGTAACGCGATGGTCAACATGGGCAGCATCAGCATGGTCGATGCGGTCTATACCGATGTGCTGCCCCCGGCGGGCGTGCTCAAGGTCATCACCGATAACAACCTCCAGCTCGAGCTGTGCTAAGCGACAACGGCGTCGTCAGACGCCGTATCCCATCATCTTAAGCAACTGCTGGGCATGCTGCACCGCGTCCTGACGGTGGGCTACGCCCAGTTTCTGATACAGGTTGCGAATATGGGTCTTGATGGTGGTGGCCGCCACGTCAAGCTCGCCGGCAATCTGCTCGTTGCTGTAGCCGGAATAGATTAAGCCAAGCACCTGCCATTCGCGCTGGGTCAGCGGGCTGGTGCGGATAAGCTCCGGCACCTCGGGGTGATTCAGCAGCCGCTCGACGAACCCTTCGTCAAAGTGGGCGAATTTGTGGCGATGATGCTGGTTGATGTCGCGCAGAATACGCTGGGCGCGATGCTGCTCCAGCTCCGGCAGGGTGTTCAGCTGGATCAGCTGGCGCAGCTGCTGGGCCATCGCCTCGCCTTCAATCACAAAGTGGTTGATAAAGCCGGTGCGGTTGGCGAGCGTCAGGGCTTCCAGCAGGGCTTTCTGCGCTTCGCTCTTGCGTCCTGCCTGCCAGTACAGCTGGTTGAGCAGCAGCAGGTTGCGGTTGAGATCGCTCATCAAACGCAGTGAGCGCGCATTTTCGTTCAGCTCTTCCAGCACCATTTCCGCCGGTTCGAAATCGCCCAGCAGGATCTGCGCGCGGGCAATATTGCGCCACTGGCTCTGCAGGAAGTGGTTATTGGCGAATTCCGGCTTCGGCGTCTGGCGCAGCCAGTTGGCCGCCGCGGTTTTATCGCCGGTCATCTGCCAGTAGATCACCCGCACCTTGTCGGCGTTGGAGACCCAGTCGCTGTGGTAGTGACCGTTACCGAGCAGGTTTTCCAGCCGGTTCAGGTGGCTACGGGCATTATCCAGATCGCCGCGCGCCAGCGAGCATTGCACCATCAGCGCCAGACACTGCAGCTGCTGCTGCGGTTGATAAGTTGAGAGAACCGCCATCCCCTGGCGGGCGCAGGCTTCAGCCTCGTCGAGGCGCGCCCATGCCCACAGCAGCTGAGAGCGGATGCGCAGCAGGAACTCATGCATCGGCAGCTGCTCAAGATGCTGTTCGCGTACCAGATGGAAGGCTTTCTCCTGGCTCTCCCAGGCGGCCTGCAGGAAGCCCTGGGCGAACAGAATTTCGCTTTGCTGAATGATGCTCCACAGGGCGTAATGCCAGACGTCGTGACGGCGGGCCATCTGTTCGGTCTGCTGCATCACGGCGAGAGATTTGGTCAGTTTCCCCTTACAGTGGAGGACTTCGCCATGTACTGAGGTGGCGACGATGCGGCTGTAATAGTTGGCCAGCGGCAGCTCTTCCAGCGCCACCATCGACAGTCGTTCCGCTTCGTCCTGGTCGCCGTCGTTAATCGCCACCTGCGCGCGCAGGGCGTTGAAGTCGCCATGCATCGCGGTATCCATTTCGACGCTCATCTCCTGCTCGGCGCGCGCCAGCAGGGTGTTGACTTCGCTGTAGCGATGCTGGCTCTGCATCAGCCAGGCCTGCAGCAGGATCAGGCGCGGATTTTCCAGCAGATTTGACCAGGGCAGCGCCGACAGCGACTGCTCCAGCAGACCCAGTTCGCTATGGTTGAACATGCCCCAGGCGTGATTGAGCAAGATATCGCGCAGCATTTTGGCATCGCCGGCCGCCAGCGCATGGTGGATGGCCTCGCTGGGGAAGCCTTGCGCCATCCAGCTCTCCGCCGCGGCGCGGTGGATCTCCGGCAGTTCAACCGCCAGCTCCCACTGACAGCGCTGGCGCAGGAAACTGCCAAACAGCGGGTGATAGCGGAACCATTCGCCGGAATCATCCATCCGCTGCAGGAACAGCCCCTGACGTTCGATCTCCTCCAGCTGCATCTGGCCATTCTCTTCGCCGGTGACGCGCACGATTAACGCGTCGTTCATTGAGCGCAGCAGAGAGCTCTTCAGCAAAAAGTTGCGCGTGCGGGCGTCGACGTTATCCAGCACTTCATCCACCAGATAATCCGACAGATGGCTGGCGTTAATCCCGGCGAGGCGACGGGCGGAGTGTTGGGCGGAGGAGTTATTCTGGCGGGCGGAGAGGGCGATGAGCTGCAGCGCGGTGGCCCACCCGGCGACGTCGTCGCACAGCCGACTGCTGTCGTCGGCTTCGATAGGCGACGTCAGACGACAGTCGAAAAATTGTTTCGCTTCCTGGTGGGTAAAGGCCAGCTGCTGGCTGCCAATCTCCAGCAGCTGATCGCGGACGCGCAGGTTGGCAATGCCCAGCTGCGGCAGGTTCCGCGACAGGACCACGAGGGTCATATTCTCCGGCTGATGGCGCAGGAAAAAGCGCATCGCGTCATGGATCACCGGATTATTGATCAGGTGATAATCATCAATGACGAGGTACAGCGGGCGCTGCCAGTCGGCGAGTTCAATAAACAGCTGCGCAAAAAGAGAGGAGAGGCTGGCGTACTGGCGCTTTTGCACCATCGCTTCACTGGCCGCGCAGTGGTTGCCGGTGGCCTGCTGGATCGCCGCGATCAGATAGCTGGCAAAACGCTCCTGCTGGTTGTCGCCTTCGTCCAGCGAAAACCACCCAAGATCGTTTTTACCTGCGGCCCACTGAGAAATGAGCGTTGTTTTACCGTACCCGGCAGGACTGGTGATCAGCACGAGACGATAATTGTTCGCGCCGGAAAGTTTCGCCAGTAAACGCTCACGAACCACGGTGTGTTCAAGGCGAACCGGACGACTTAATTTGGACGGAATCAACATAGTTCTACATTTCGCTGTGCAAGAGAGAGGTTGCGATTTTTTTTGCGCTTCGTAATTAATATCTAATAAGGTCGGTGATTATGAAATTTATTGCAAGTTATGTCCGAAGTTTATGCTCTTGAATTTGCTCTATGTCACAAATTTCGACATTGGTTGCGAATGGGTAAAAATCGCAGGCAGGACTCGTCCTCAGCGGTTTTTAGCCGGCAGCTGGCGGAGCGGGGAGAGATTTATTTTATATCGGGAGTAGTTGTTTGTTTTTATTAAATTATTGTCAGTGATTTCTTAGAAGTAATCTTTTTTGCGGATTAATGTGATGAAATGTGCTTATTTTCCCGGAGGTCGCAATTCATTTTTTTAATAACCAGGCGAAAGGCGGGAAGCGTTTTGCCGCGTAGTGGCCTGTAACAAATTTTTACCCTGCACAGGTGACATCTCGACTGTCATACAGCGGTGATTTTTACAGCATATTTTGGCCTTCTCACCCACACTATAGTGGCCAGGATCACACTTTTCGCTCATCCCCGGTACTCCTCCCTGTCTAATCCCCGTCGGGATGAGGACGATGAATCGGGAGGTCGGCACACTAGCGCCATCGTTTTAGTAAAGGACCCGGATCTCATTATGTCACAGACTTCATTTAACAAAGCTCAGTTTCAGGCTGCACTGACGCGTCAGTGGCAGCGTTTTGGTTTACAGTCCGCTTCCGAGATGACGCAGCGTCAATGGTGGCGCGCCGTCAGCGGAGCGCTGGCGGAACTTCTGTCGGCGCAGCCGGTGGCAAAACCAGCGCAAGGACAACGTCACGTTAACTACATCTCGATGGAGTTTCTGATTGGTCGCCTGACCGGCAACAACCTGCTCAACCTGGGCTGGTACGAGGGCGTAAGCGACGCGCTGAAAGGCTATGACGTCAACCTCACCGATCTGCTGGAAGAAGAGACCGACCCGGCGCTGGGTAACGGCGGCCTGGGCCGTCTGGCAGCCTGCTTCCTCGACTCCATGGCGACCGTGGGGCAGTCGGCGACCGGCTACGGCCTCAATTACCAGTATGGTCTGTTCCGCCAATCCTTTGACGATGGCCAGCAGAAGGAAGCCCCGGACGACTGGGGTCGCAGCAGCTACCCGTGGTTCCGCCATAACGAGGCGCTGGATGTCCAGGTCGGCATCGGCGGCAAAGTCAGCAAAAACGGCGAATGGCAGCCGGCGTTCGTCATTACCGGCGAAGCCTGGGATCTGCCGGTGCTCGGCTATCGCAACAACGTCGCCCAGCCGCTGCGTCTGTGGCAGGCCAAACACGCCCATCCGTTTAACCTGACCAAATTCAACGACGGTGATTTCCTGCGCGCCGAGCAGCAGGGCATCGACGCGGAAAAACTGACTAAGGTGCTGTACCCGAACGACAACCATCAGGCCGGTAAAAAACTGCGCCTGATGCAGCAGTACTTCCAGTGCGCCTGCTCAGTGGCCGATATCCTGCGTCGTCATCATCTGGCAGGCCGCAAGCTGGCCGAGCTGGCGGATTACGAAGTGATCCAGCTGAACGATACGCACCCGACCATCGCCATCCCGGAACTGCTGCGCGTGCTGATCGACGAGCACCAGCTGAGCTGGGACGACGCCTGGGCGATCACCAGCAAAACCTTTGCTTACACCAACCATACCCTGATGCCGGAAGCGCTGGAGTGCTGGGATGAGAAGCTGGTGAAAGCGCTGTTGCCGCGCCATATGCAGATCATCAACGCGATTAACGACAAATTTAAACTGCTGGTGGACAAAACCTGGCCGGGCGATAAGCAGGTCTGGGCGAAACTGGCGGTAGTGCATGACAAGCAGGTGCGGATGGCCAACATGTGCGTGGTGGGCGGTTTTGCCGTCAACGGCGTGGCGGCGCTGCACTCGGACCTGGTGGTGAAAGATCTGTTCCCGGAATATAACCAGCTGTGGCCGAACAAATTCCATAACGTGACCAACGGCATCACGCCGCGCCGCTGGATCAAGCAGTGCAACCCGGCGCTGGCCACGCTGCTGGATGAGACGCTGAAAAAAGAGTGGGCCAATGACCTCGACCAGCTGATCAATCTGGAAAAATACGCTGACGATGCGGCATTCCGTCAGACTTATCGCGATATCAAGCAGGCCAACAAAGTTCATCTGGCTGAGTTTGTGAAGCAACGTACCGGGATTGAGATCAACCCGCAGGCGATTTTCGACATTCAGATCAAACGCCTGCACGAGTACAAGCGTCAGCACCTCAACCTGCTGCATATCCTTGCGCTGTACAAAGAGATCCGCGAAAACCCGCAGGCCGACCGCGTTCCGCGCGTCTTCCTGTTCGGCGCGAAAGCGGCGCCGGGCTACTATCTGGCGAAAAACATTATTTTTGCCATCAACAAGGTAGCGGAAGCGATCAACAACGACCCGAAAGTCGGCGATAAGCTGAAAGTGGTCTTCCTGCCGGACTATTGTGTATCGGCTGCGGAAAAACTGATCCCGGCGGCGGATATCTCCGAGCAGATCTCCACCGCGGGCAAAGAAGCCTCTGGCACCGGCAACATGAAGCTGGCGCTGAACGGCGCGCTGACCGTCGGGACGCTGGATGGCGCCAACGTGGAAATCGCCGAGCAGGTCGGTGAAGAGAACATCTTTATCTTCGGCCACACGGTAGAAGAAGTGAAAGCCCTGAAAGCGAAAGGCTACGATCCGCTGAAATGGCGTAAAAAAGACAAACTGCTCGATGCAGTGCTTAAGGAGCTGGAGAACGGCACCTATAGCAACGGCGATAAGCATTCCTTCGACCAGATGCTGCATAGTCTGCTGCAGGGCGGCGACCCGTATCTGGTGCTGGCCGATTTCGAAGCCTACGTGGCGGCGCAAAAACGGGTAGATGAGCTGTATCGCGACCAGGAGGCCTGGACCCGCGCGACAATCCTCAACACCGCGCGCTGCGGCATGTTCAGCTCCGACCGCTCGATCCGCGATTATCAGCAACGTATCTGGCAGGCGAAACGCTAAAGGAAGGCCTATGGAGAGTAAACGCCTCGATAATGCCGCGCTGGCGGCGGGCATCAGCCCCAGCTATATCAACGCGCACGGCAAGCCGCAGTCTATCGCGGCTGTCACCAAACAGCGTCTGCTGGATGCGATGCATCGCTCAACCGCCGCCACGAAAGTGGCGGTTAACCCGCTGCCGAACGTGAAGATCTTCACCCACGGCAAAAAAATGTCGCTGCCGGTGGCAGGACGCGGTGAGTATCAGTGGATCCTGACCACTGAGGACGGTAAGCAGTATCAGGGTAAAACCCGCGGCGGCGAGACGCTGCCGCTGCCGGCCAGACTGCCGGAGGGGTATCACTCCCTGACGCTCACCCAGGAGGGGGAGCGCTGGCACTGCCGGACCATCGTCGCCCCGGCCCGCTGCTATGAGCCGCAGCCGCTGAAAGAGGGGAAAAAGCTGTGGGGCACCTGCGTGCAGCTGTATACCCTGCGTTCGGAGAAAAACTGGGGGATCGGCGATTTTGGCGATCTGCGCGCCATGCTCCCGGAAATCGCCCGCCGCGGCGGGTCGTTTATTGGCCTCAACCCGATCCATGCCCTCTATCCGGCGAACCCGGAGAGCGCCAGTCCGTATAGCCCGTCTTCACGGCGCTGGCTGAACGTCATCTACATCGACGTCAACGCGGTTGAAGATTTCCAGCGTAGCGAAGAGGCGCAGGCGTGGTGGCAGTCCGCTGCGACCCAGCAGGCCTTGCAGGCGGCGCGGCAAACGGATGATGTGGATTACACCGCCGTCACCACGCTGAAAATGACCGCGCTGCGTATGGCGTGGAAACGATTCTCCCGTCGTGAAGATGAACAGATGACGGCGTTCCGCGAGTTTGTTCTGCGCGAAGGGGAAAGCCTCTACTGGCAGGCCGCTTTCGATGCGCTGCACGCCTGGCAGGTTCAACAGGACCCGCTGCGCTGGGGCTGGCCGGCCTGGCCGAAGGCCTTTCAGGATATCGACAGCCCGGAGGTGAAAGCCTTCTGCGTCGAGCATGAGGACGATGTCAGTTTCTATCTCTGGCTGCAGTGGCTGGCCTGGAGCCAGTTTGCCGCCTGCTGGGAAACCAGCCAGCGCGACGGGATGCCGATCGGCCTCTACCGCGATCTGGCGGTGGGCGTCGCCGAAGGCGGGTCGGAGACCTGGTGCGACCGTGAGCTGTACTGTCTGAAAGCGTCCGTGGGCGCGCCGCCGGATATTCTGGGCCCGCTGGGCCAGAACTGGGGCCTGCCGCCGATGGATCCGCATATTATTGCCGCTCGCGCCTATGAGCCGTTTATCGACCTGCTGCGCGCCAATATGCAGAACTGCGGCGCGCTGCGTATCGATCACGTGATGTCGGTGCTGCGTCTGTGGTGGATCCCCTATGGTGAAACCGCCGACCATGGCGCTTACGTTCAGTATCCCGTCGACGATCTGCTGTCGCTTCTGGCGCTGGAAAGCCAGCGTCATCGCTGCATGGTGATCGGCGAAGATCTGGGCACGGTACCGGTGGAGATCGTCAGCAAGTTACGCAACAGCGGCGTCTATTCGTATAAGGTGCTCTATTTTGAGAGTGATGCAGAGAAAACGTTCCGCGCGCCGGCGCTGTACCCGGAGCAATCAATGGCTGTGGCGACGACGCACGACCTGCCCACCCTCCGCGGCTACTGGGAAAGCGGCGATCTGACGTTAGGCAAAGCGCTGGGTCTCTATCCTGATGAGGTGGTGCTGCGCGGGCTGTACCAGGACCGTGAGCTGGCGAAGCAAGGGCTGCTGGATGCGCTGCATAAGTACGGCTGTCTGCCCAAGCGTGCCGGCCATAAGGCCTCCCTGATGAGCATGACGGGGATCCTCAACCGGGGGATGCAACGTTATATTGCCGACAGCAACAGCGCCCTGCTGGGCCTGCAGCCGGAAGACTGGCTGGAGATGGCGTCGCCGGTCAATATTCCGGGCACCAGCACTGAGTACCCAAACTGGCGCCGGAAGCTGTCCGTCACCCTTGAGCAGATGTTTGCCGATGAACAGGTCAATAAGCTGATTAAGGATCTGGATAAACGGCGCAAGGCGGCGAGCAAAAAAGCCGCCTCCTGATGACTCCCCGCCGCGCACACCTCAGCGCGGCGAAGAGTATGTCCGATAAAAAAGGCCGGTCCGCATCATGCGGACCGGCCTTTTTCTATGGCGGGAGTAACCTTACACCACCATCCCCAGCAGCAGACAGCCTACCAGGCCGCAGACCGAGATAATGGTTTCCAGCACCGACCAGGACCTGATGGTCTCGCCAATGGTCAGGTTAAAGTACTCTTTGAACAGCCAGAAGCCCGGATCGTTCACGTGGGAGAAGATAACGCTGCCGGAGCCGACCGCGATAACCATCAGCTCCGGGCTGACGCCGGTGGTGGCGATCAGCGGCGCGGCGATCCCGCCCGCGGTGATGGCGGCAACGGTCGCCGAACCCAGCGCGATACGCAGCACCGCGGCGATGGACCAGGCCATAAACAGCGGAGACATATTCGATTCGTGCATGATAGAAGCGATATATTTATCCATGCCGCTATCCACCAGCACCTGTTTGAAGGCGCCGCCGCCGCCGATGATCAACAGCATCATGGCGATGATTTTAATCGAAGAGGTCAGGGTATCGTTGATCTGCTCCATGGAGCGGCCGCGGTTCAAACCGAAGGTGAACAGCGCGATCAGTACCGCAATCAGGGTGGCCATGACCGGGTCGCCGAAGAACTCGGCAATCGGCAGGAAGGCGTGGCCCTTCGGCAGGATCATCTCGGCAACGGCGCGCATCGCCATCAGGATCACCGGAACCAGCGAGGTCCAGACGCTGACGCCAAAGCCAGGCATCTCTTCTTCAGTGAACACTTTCGGGTTATGCAGGCCTTCCGGGATCGGCTTATCAATGCCTTTCAGGAATCGGGCGAAAACCGGGCCGGCGAGAATAACCGTCGGGATAGCCAGAATGGTGCCGTAGAGCAGCGTTTTACCCATATCGGCGTGGAAGATGGTGGCGATCGCGGTCGGACCCGGGTGCGGCGGCAGGAAGCCATGGGTGACGGAGAGCGCGGCGGCCATCGGTACGCCGACGTACAGCAGCGGAATACGGGCCGAGGCGGCGATGGTAAACACCAGCGGCAGCATCAGCACGAAGCCCACCTCATAGAACAGGGCGAAACCGACGGTGAAGCCGGTCAGGACCACGGCCCATTGAATATGCTTCTTACCGAATTTATTGATAAGCGTGGTGGCGATACGCTGCGCGCCGCCGCAGTCTGCCAGCAGCTTACCGAGCATAGCGCCGAAGCCCATGATCAGCGCGAGGCTGCCAAGGGTACCGCCGACGCCGTTCTTGATGGAGACGATCACTTTATCCAGCGGCATACCCTGCATTAATCCGACGGCGAGCGCCACCAGAACCAGCGCAATGAAGCCGTTCATTTTGAAACGGATCATTAACAGCAATAACAGGGCAACCCCGATAGCAACGATGATTAATGGCATGATTTACCTGGCCTTAATTTGTTATGGGTAACGTCAAAGTTTCAACCTTTACAACATTCGCTCCGTCAGGGAGCAAAATAGTCTGGCACCGTAAACGCTTGCATTATCCTTACCCAGAGAAAGGATAGCTGGCTATTTTTTTGCCGGTGGCGCCTGAAGGGGATGATACGGGTAACATGTGAGGGTTGAGAATCACCTGGCGGGGGAAAATGTTAAATATGAGACTTAAGTCATACTCTTTCCCCGGTTTTTGCCGGTCGTGTAGCGGGAGATGTTGCGCGGTAACACAGAAAGGAGAAAGGAGAGCCGGCGACAGGCTGCCGCCGGAGGGAAGGCTTAGTAGTAGGAGTGCTCGCCGCGCTGGTGCTCGGTCAGATCGCGAACCCCTTTCAGCTCCGGAAACTCGTTCAGCAGCTGTTTTTCAATACCTTCTTTCAGGGTCACGTCGACCATCGAGCAGCCGTTGCATCCGCCGCCGAACTGCAGGATAGCCAGACCGTCGTCGGTGATCTCCATCAGCGACACGCGGCCGCCGTGCCCGGCCAGCTGCGGGTTAATCTGCGACTGCAGCAGGTACTCGACGCGCTCCATCAGCGGGGCATCGTCAGCGACTTTGCGCATTTTGGCGTTCGGCGCTTTCAGGGTCAGCTGCGAGCCAAGCTGGTCGGTGACGAAATCAATTTCAGCGTCTTCCAGATAGGGCGCGCTGAGCTCATCGACATAGGCGGTCAGCTGTTCAAATTTCAGCGCCGTGTCGGTGTCTTCCACCGCATCCGGTGGGCAGTAGGATACGCCGCACTCAGCGTTTGGGGTGCCGGGATTAATCACAAATACGCGAATTTGCGTCCCTTCTTCCTGATTTGCCAGCAGTTTGGCAAAGTGCGCTTGTGCAGCATCGGAAATACGGATCATAGCGTTGGCCTAATAGTTGACTATTTTACTGGGTTATAATACCCCCATCAGCGGGGGTCTACAAGGTACGGCATACACACCATACCTGAACCGTCGCGGCGCCGTTTCGCAAAAGCAGGCGGGATATCTCGGCGACGGTGCTGCCGGTCGTGACGACATCATCCACCAGAGCGATATGGAGTCCCTGCACGGCAAATTCAAGCTGAAAGGCATTTTTCAGGTTCTGCCTGCGCAGGCGGGCATTAAGCGAATGCTGCACGGCGCCCGCTCGCTGGCGCGTCAGGCCGTCGCGACGCCAGACGCACCCACGCCAGCGGGCTAACGGTCGGCACAGCTCATCGCACTGATTATAACCCCGGCGCCAGCGGCGGCGATGCCCCAGCGGCACGCCGACCAGCGCGTCTACCGGCGGCAAATCGTCACGCTGTTTAAGGCGCAGCAGCAGCAGGCGCGCCAGGGCGGGGCCCAGTTCCGGACGATGGTGAAACTTCAGCTGCCGCACCAGATCGCTCAGCGGCGGACGATAGTCATTGACCGCCACCATCCGATGCCAGGGAGGCGGCTTTTGCAGGCAGCGGCCGCAGGGATGCCGGGACATTGCCGACGGCAGGCCGCATTGCGGGCAGAGCGGGGGGCAGGCGAGCAGGGCGCGGCTGCAGCGAGAGCAGATCCCCCAGCGGGCGACCGCCAGCGGCATTTGGCATAGCCAGCATAAGCTGTGTGCTGTTAGCATATTTGGCCTTCTGTACAGTAAAAAAGAGAACGGTAACGGATGAACGACATCTGGTGGCAAACAATCGGCGAAGGTGATTGTCATCTTGTGCTGCTGCACGGTTGGGGGCTGAACGCTCAGGTCTGGGATTGCATCACGCCGCAGCTGGCTTCGCATTTTACCCTTCACCTGGTGGACCTGCCGGGCTATGGCCGTAGCGGCGGGTTTGGGGCGATGTCGCTAGAGGCGATGGCGCAGCGGGTGCTTGAGCAGGCTCCGCCTCAGGCGGTGTGGCTGGGCTGGAGCCTGGGCGGGCTGGTGGCCAGCCAGATAGCGATAAGGTGCCCGCAACGGGTGCAGGCGCTGGTAACGGTCGCTTCTTCCCCCTGTTTCGCGGCCCATGAGGACTGGCCGGGCATCAAGCCGGAGGTGCTGGCCGGGTTTCAGCAGCAGCTGAGCGAGGATTTCCAGCGTACCGTCGAGCGGTTCCTCGCCCTGCAAACCATGGGAACGGAGAGCGCCCGTCAGGATGCGCGGGCGTTAAAGCAGGCGGTGCTCTCGCTGCCGATGCCTTCCGCTGAGGCGCTGAACGGCGGTCTGGAGATCCTCAGAACCGTCGATCTGCGTCAGGCGCTGGTCGGACTGCCGATGCCGTTTCTGCGGCTGTACGGTCGGCTGGACGGGCTGGTGCCGCGCAAGATTGTCCCGCTGCTGGATAAGCTATGGCCGGAAAGTGAGTCCATTCTCTTTGACAAGGCAGCGCATGCGCCGTTTGTTTCCCATCCCGCAGCCTTCTGCGAGCCGCTGCTGGCGTTGAAAAAACGGCTGGGGTAATTTTTTTTGCCGCGCCATGGTAAAAGGGCCATTCACAGCAATACTTAGGTTGTTACGGTGGTTGATTATTTCATTCCGCCACCGTGACCTAAAATAACAACCTAATGGAGAGTAGAGGCTATGAAACTTGTTACAGGAATGGTTGCATCTCTGGTGATTGGCTGTCTGTCTTTTGGCGCATTCGCAGCGAAAGAGATCCAAAAAGAGGACGTGGCGAAGATGAATCTGACCAAGGTCGGCAGCATCACGACCTCAAGGACGACCTCGCCGATGGACGCCCGACGCGATCTGTCGAAAAAAGCCGATGAGCTGGGTGGAAAATACTTTGTGGTGATTGCCGGGCAGAAAAACGAAAAAACCGTTCACGCTAACGCTGACGTGTATAAATAATCCAGTCATAAAAACGGGCCTGCTGGCCCGTTTTTCCCTGCCGTCGCACTCGTTTTATCCCGTGGCGCTGGCAGGCCTTACTCCCTTCATCGCAGCGCCCACCACTCCTGCTGGCACGCCGCTTTCCCTTCAGGACAGCTTTTACAGCTGCCGGAGAGACAGCCCTCGCTGGTTTCGCTGATCCGTACCACCTTACCCATGGCTTCCATGCGTTCGAGCATGGCGTCAATCAACGGCTGAGGCGTCCGCAGGCGGGCGCTGAGCTGTTTCGCCTCCATGCGGCCCTGCAGGGCCAGCATATCGCGGACTTCCATTAACGACGCCACAGATCCTCCTTAGTGGCAATCGCCAGCCGGGCTGGAACAGCAGGAGGCCGGCGTTTTCCGGGTGGCCAGCAGCGAGACGTCAACCCGGCTGCGCGCCCGACGCAGCAGACCGAAGAGCACCACGTTGAACAATATCACCGCCAGGATACACACCAGGCTGTAGCGCGGATGGTCGCTAAAGCTGACGGTCTGGTAGTAGAGCGTCGAGAGCGAATAGGCGATATTCAGTCCCCACAGAATGGAGAAGGTCATCCAGCCGCGGCTCGATTCGCGGGCGATGGCCCCCATCACCGAGATGCAGGGGATATAGAGAAGAACGAAGATCAGGTAGCTGTAAGCCGCCGCGGCGCTGCCAAATTTACTGCCCATCACGCCCATCGCGCCGGTGGCCATTTCGCCATCGCCTTTGCTGGCTTCGATGGGGTTGGCCAGGACGCTGAGGCTGAAGGTGTCTTTCAGTCCCTGCCATGTTTCGTCGACAGCGGCCAGCAGTTCCTCGCCGAGGCTGAAGGTCTGCGGATTGAACTCCTCGTTCTGGATATCTTCGGCGGTATAGAGGGTGTTCAGCGTACCGACCACCACCTCCTTCGCCATTGCGCCGGTAAACAGGCCCACGGTGGCCTGCCAGTTATCTTCATGCACGCCGATCGGCTTAAACAGCGGAGTAATGACCCGGCTCACCGAGGCCAGCGCGGAGTCGTTGATGTTGTCGACGACCTTACCGCTCAGCGAGAAGCTGTTCAGCGCGCTGAGGAAGATGCTGACAATGACGATCACCTTCCCGGCGCGCAGCACAAAGCCTTTCAGGCGCTGCCAGGTCTGGATAATCAGGCTCTTAATATGCGGGACGTGGTACACCGGCAGCTCCATCACGAACGGCGAGGCTTCGCCGCGCATAATGGTGTGCTTCAGCATCAGGCCGGTGAGAATGGCCATCACAATGCCCAGCACGTAGAGCGAGAAGACCGCCAGCGCGCCGTTCTGACCAAAGAAGGCGGCCGCGAAGACGGCGAAGATCGCCAGCCGCGCGCCGCAGGACATAAACGGCGCCATCATAATGGTCATCAGACGTTCGCGCGGGGCGTCGAGGGTGCGGGCGCCCATCACCGACGGCACGTTGCAGCCGAAACCGACAATCAACGGGACAAAGGATTTCCCCGGCAGGCCGAGAGCTTGCATCAGGCGGTCCATGACAAAGGCGGCGCGCGCCATGTAGCCGGAGTCCTCGAGGAAGGAGAGGAACAGATACATCATGCCGATCTGCGGCACCAGCGGCAGTACGGTGTTGATACCGCCGCCGATCCCCTGGGCGAGGAAGACGGTCAGCCAGTCCGGGAAGTGCAGGGTGTAACCCAGCCATTGAATACCGTGAATAAAGACCGCGACCGAGCCGGCGTCGAAAATCGGCTGCAGCGCGCCGCCGATGTTGATGGCCAGCAGGAACATCAGGTACATAACAAAGAGAAAAATCGGCAACCCGAGGAAGCGGTTGAGGATCACTTTGTCCATCGCCGCGGTGAAGCGGCTTGGCTCGGCGGTCAGGGTGTTACTGACGGCGTCGCAAATGGCGGCGATGGTCTGATAGCGCGCGTCAGCGATATGCAGAGCCGGGTCGTCGATCTCGTCGCTGAGATTCGCCAGGGCGATATCCAGTTTATCGGCGGCGTCGCCGGCATAGGCCCGGCTGTAGATGTCGCCCTCTAGCATCTGCAGACCGAGCCAGCGCCGCTGCCGGGCCGGGATCTGCGCTGACATCTGCTGCGCCAGCAGGTCGGCTTCGCGCAGCAGCGGCTGTGGATAGTGGACCAGCTCGATATCGCTGTTCGCCTGATGACGGTCGAGGGCAATCTTCAGCGCTTCGATCCCGCGTCCGCGGGTCGAAACCAGCGGAATGACCGGGCAGCCGAGGCGTGCGGCGAGGGCATCGATATCGATACGCACCTGCTGCTTTTCGGCAATATCCAGCATGTTCAGCGCCACGACGCAGGGGATCCCCAGCTCGAGCAGCTGCAGCGTCAAATAGAGGTTTCGCTCGAGGTTGGAGGCGTCGACCACGTTAATCAGCATGTCGGCGTCGCCGCTGAGGATGTAGTGGCAGGCGATCTGCTCGTCCAGCGAGGTTTGCGAAGAGATGGTGGTCAGAGAGTAGGTTCCCGGGAGGTCGACCAGCGTGACCTGGTGGTCAGTGGTGGCGAACACGCCCTCTTTACGCTCAACGGTGACCCCGGCCCAGTTGCCCACGCGCTGGCGGGCGCCGGTCAGCTGATTAAACAGGGTAGTCTTGCCGGAATTAGGATTACCAATTAAACCAACGGTTAATTTTTTCATATTTCAAACTCTTGTGCCGGGTCAGCCGTTATTGTGCAACCGCTTCCAGTTCGATTAAGGCGAGATCTTTTTTGCGTAATACCAGACTGACGCGTCGGGTTTCAATATGAACAGGATCGCCGAGCGGCGCCACGCGCACCACATGAAAAGAGGATCCGGGCAGCATGCCGAGGGAGAGCAATTTCTGACGGTATGCTGGGCTAATATCGCGGGAAAATCCGGTAATTTTCCACGCACTATCAGGTGTGAATTGCATAGGGCCTACTTGTCTATCGCTAACCGAAGAAGAATTTTCCGGACGCCTGGAGGCAGTTGCGCCGGGGACCGTAGCCAACGAAAAAGAAAAAACATTCTGCAAGCGATGATAATGAGAATGGTTTTTATCATCAATACATATGATGCGCTTTATGCCATTTTTAAAGTGAAATTCACCTTTTTATTGATATGCCGCAAAGTCCGCCTGTGATCGAAAATATGCGAAATATTATTTCGTCGCTCTAATGTTTAATTAAGGTTTCTTAAGTTAACGAAATGAAAATATTAATTTCGCTATCTACCCGGCGCGGAATAAATGCAGGTTATCAGAAATAACTGAGAGCCATTTGCGCGAAAAAGCGGCTATAGGTCAGTGACAATGAAAAGGAAAACTGCCCCTGAAAAGGGGCAGGGAGGGATTAGCGTTTTTTACCCATCGCCGCGGCGAGGGCATCCATCATCGCGCTGTTGCCGGCAGGCTGCGCGTCGCGACCGCGGGGTTTGGCGGCTTTCGCGGCCGGGCGATTGCCCTGCGGGCGATCCTGACCGCCGCCGCGGCGGGCGTTGCTGTCGCCCGGCTGCTCGTCGAGACGCATGGTCAGGGCGATACGCTTACGCGGCAGATCGACTTCCATGACCTTGACCTTCACGATGTCGCCCGCTTTCACCACCGTATGCGGGTCTTCAACGAACTTGTTCGAAAGGGAAGAGATATGCACCAGGCCGTCCTGGTGAACGCCGATATCAACAAACGCGCCGAAGTTGGTGACGTTGGTCACCGCGCCTTCGAGGATCATCCCCGGCAGCAGGTCGTTCATAGTCTCCACGCCGTCGGCGAACTGAGCGGTTTTGAACTCAGGACGCGGGTCGCGGCCCGGTTTTTCCAGCTCTTTGATAATGTCGGAAACCGTCGGCACGCCAAATTTATCATCGGTGAAATCGACGGCTTTCAGGTTCCGTAGCTCGCTGCTGTTGCCCATCAGATCTTTCAGCGCCTGCTGAGTCGCCGCCAGAATGCGCTCGACCACCGGATAGGCTTCCGGGTGAACGGTGGAGGCGTCCAGCGGGTTGTCGCCGTGGTTGATACGCAGGAAGCCGGCGCACTGTTCAAAGGCTTTCGGCCCCAGACGGCTGACCTTCAGCAGCTGCTGACGGTTCTGGAACTGGCCGTTCTCGTCGCGCCAGGCGACGATGTTCTGCGCCATCATGCGGGTCAGGCCGGCAACGCGGGTCAGCAGCGGCACGGAGGCGGTGTTCAGGTCAACGCCGACGGCGTTCACGCAGTCTTCCACCACCGCGTCCAGCTTACGCGCCAGCTGGGTCTGGCTGACATCATGCTGATACTGACCGACGCCGATGGATTTCGGGTCGATTTTCACCAGCTCGGCCAGAGGATCCTGCAGACGGCGGGCGATGGAGACCGCGCCGCGCAGCGACACGTCGAGGTCCGGGAACTCCTGCGCCGCCAGCTCGGAGGCGGAGTAAACGGAAGCCCCGGCTTCGCTGACGATCACCTTCTGGGCGGTGACCTTCGGGAACTGCTTCTGCACGTCGAGGAAGAAACGCTCGGTTTCACGCGAGGCGGTACCGTTGCCGATGGCCACCAGCTCAACGTTGTATTTCTCACACAGCGCGGCGACGGCGACGGCCGCTTTGGCGGCCTGGCCGGTGTGGGGGTAAATGGTGTCCGTCGCCACCAGTTTGCCGGTACCGTCAACTACGGCCACTTTCACCCCGGTGCGCAGGCCCGGGTCAAGGCCCATGGTGGCGCGCAGCCCGGCGGGCGCGGCCATCAGCAGGTCGTGCAGGTTGCGGGCGAAGACGTTAATGGCTTCGTCTTCGGCGCGCTCGCGCACGGTGCCCATCAGCTCGGTTTCGAGGTGCATCAGGACTTTGATCCGCCAGGTCCAGCTGACGACGCCTTTACGCCAGCTGTCCGCCGGGGCGTTGTTCAGGCGCAGGCCCAGGTGGTCGATAATAATCTGCTCGCCGTGGCTCTCTTTCGGCGGCTCGTCAAACTGCGGGTCGGCGTTTAAAGAGAGCTGCAGGACGCCTTCATTGCGGCCGCGGAACATCGCCAGCGCACGATGCGACGGCACGGCGGCGATCGGTTCGTGGTGATCGAAGTAGTCGCGGAATTTGGCGCCTTCCTCTTCTTTGCCGCTGACGACGGTGGAGACCAGGTGGGCGTTTTTCCACAGATAGTCACGGACCTTCGCCAGCAGCGCGGCGTCTTCGGCAAAACGCTCCATCAGAATATAGCGCGCGCCATCCAGCGCCGCTTTGCTGTCGGCCACGCCTTTATCGGCGTCAATATATTTTGCGGCTTCCGTTTCCGGATCGTGGGACGGTTCGTTCCACAGCAGGTCAGCCAGCGGCTCCAGCCCGGCTTCGATGGCGATCTGTCCGCGGGTACGGCGCTTCGGCTTGTACGGCAGGTAGAGGTCTTCCAGTTCGGTTTTGCTGAGCGTGGTATTGATGGCTTTTTCCAGCGCGTCGGTCAGTTTGCCCTGTTCAGCGATGGATTTGAGGATCGCCTGACGACGGTCTTCGAGTTCGCGCAGGTAGCCGAGGCGGGTTTCCAGATTACGCAGCTGCGTGTCATCCAGACCGCCGGTGACTTCTTTACGATATCGTGCAATAAACGGCACGGTGTTCCCTTCATCAAGCAGGCGAACGGCAGCTTCTACCTGTTCGGCTCTGGCCTGAAGTTCACCCGCAATAATGCGGCAGAGCGAATCATTCATCATGGCTTTTAATTCATCTTTAGGGTCAAAAAACAGGGACTAGTTATACGGACTGGCGGCTGAAAATGCCAGCCGCGCCCGGCGTCTCTCGGAAAGTTCTTGTCTATTTTACGTATTCGATCTCGTTGACATACCAGCTGGCTTCCCCCGCCGGCGTGTTAACGATGGCCAGATCGCCGACCTCTTTTTTTAACAGCGCGCGCGCCATCGGCGAGTCGATGGAGATATAGTCTTTGCGGCCAAAAATTTCATCGTAACCGACGATGCGAAAGCGCTTGATATCGCCTTCATCGTTTTCAATTTCTACCCAGGCGCCGAAGAAGACTTTGCCCTCCTGCTGCGGGGAGTAATCGACGATCTTTAACTGTTCCAGACATTTGGTCAGATAGCGGACCCGGCGATCGATCTCGCGCAGGCGCTTTTTGTTGTACTGGTAATCCGCGTTCTCGCTGCGGTCGCCAAGGCTGGCGGCCCAGGTCACCTTTTTGGTCACTTCCGGGCGCTCCTGGCGCCACAGGTAGTCCATCTCCTGCTTCAGTTTTTCATATCCCTCGCGGGTGATCAGCGGCGTTTTCATCGTGAGTTCAACCTTCTGACAGTCTGTCGTTGCGCACAATTTGTAGCGCGCAATAATACCGACAGGATAAATACTGTGTCTTATGATTAAATGTATACTTAACCTGCTGTTAAATATGCTTTGTAACAATTTAGCCTGGAATGTATACCAGATTTAGCTGGTGAGCGCGCCGGGCTTTTTTGAGAATACGCACTGACTATTGCAGTGAACCTTTGGGAGTACAAACAATGCAAGAGAATTATAAGATTCTGGTTGTGGATGACGACATGCGCCTGCGTGCGCTGCTCGAACGTTATCTGACCGAGCAGGGCTTCCAGGTTCGTAGCGTGGCGAACGCCGAACAGATGGATCGTCTGTTAACCCGCGAATCCTTCCACCTGATGGTGCTGGATCTGATGCTGCCCGGGGAAGATGGACTCTCGATTTGCCGCCGTCTGCGCAGCCAGAGCAACCCGATGCCGATCATTATGGTGACGGCGAAAGGCGAAGAGGTCGATCGGATCGTGGGCCTGGAGATCGGGGCTGACGACTATATTCCGAAGCCGTTCAACCCGCGCGAACTGCTGGCCCGCATCCGCGCGGTGCTGCGCCGTCAGGCGAACGAGCTGCCGGGCGCGCCGTCGCAGGAAGAGGCGGTTATCGCCTTTGGTAAATTCAAACTGAACCTGGGCACCCGCGAAATGTTCCGTGAAGACGAGCCGATGCCGTTGACCAGCGGCGAGTTCGCGGTCCTGAAGGCGCTGGTTAGCCATCCTCGTGAGCCGCTGTCGCGCGATAAGTTAATGAACCTCGCTCGCGGCCGCGAATACTCTGCGATGGAGCGTTCCATCGACGTACAGATCTCCCGCCTGCGCCGCATGGTGGAAGAGGACCCGGCGCATCCGCGCTATATCCAGACCGTCTGGGGTCTGGGCTACGTCTTCGTCCCGGACGGTTCTAAGGCATGAAACGCGTGCGCTTTTCGCCGCGCAGCTCCTTTGCTCGCACGCTGCTCCTGATCGTCACCTTGCTGTTCGTCAGCCTGGTGACGACCTATCTGGTGGTACTGAATTTCGCGATCCTGCCGAGCCTCCAGCAGTTTAATAAAGTATTGGCCTACGAAGTGCGTATGCTGATGACCGATAAGCTGCAGCTGGAGGATGGCACCCAACTGGTGGTGCCCCCGGCGTTTCGTCGTGAAATTTATCGCGAGCTGGGGATTTCGCTCTATTCCAATGAAGCGGCGGAAGACGCAGGCCTGCGCTGGGCGCAGCATTATGAATTCTTGAGCCAGCAGATGGCTCATCAACTTGGCGGCCCCACTGAGGTGCGGGTGGAGGTCAATAAAAGCTCCCCCGTGGTGTGGCTGAAGACCTGGCTGTCGCCCAATATCTGGGTGCGGGTGCCGCTGACCGAGATCCATCAGGGCGACTTCTCGCCGCTGTTCCGCTATACCCTGGCGATCATGCTGCTGGCGATAGGCGGCGCCTGGCTGTTTATCCGAATTCAGAACCGCCCGCTGGTGGATCTGGAGCATGCGGCGCTGCAGGTCGGGCGCGGCATTATCCCGCCGCCGCTGCGCGAGTACGGCGCCTCTGAGGTGCGATCGGTGACCCGCGCCTTCAACCACATGGCCGCGGGCGTGAAGCAGCTGGCCGACGACCGTACGCTGCTGATGGCCGGGGTCAGCCATGATTTACGTACTCCGCTGACCCGCATTCGTCTGGCCACCGAGATGATGGGCGAGCAGGACGGCTATCTCGCGGAGTCGATCAACAAAGATATCGAAGAGTGCAATGCCATCATCGAGCAGTTTATCGACTACCTGCGCACCGGGCAGGAGATGCCGCTGGAGCTGGCGGATCTGAATGCGGTGCTGGGGGAAGTGATCGCTGCGGAGAGCGGCTATGAGCGGGAGATCGCCACCGCCCTGCAGGCCGGCGAAATTCCGGTACGCATGCATCCTCTGTCTATCAAGCGCGCGCTGGCGAATATGGTGGTCAACGCGGCCCGCTATGGCAATGGCTGGATCAAGGTCAGCAGCGGCAGCGAAGCGAGCCGGGCGTGGTTCCAGGTTGAAGATGACGGACCGGGGATTAAACCTGAGCAGCGGGAGCACCTGTTTCAGCCGTTTGTGCGCGGCGACAGCGCCCGCAGCACCAGCGGAACCGGGCTGGGGCTGGCGATTGTTCAGCGTATTATCGACAATCACAACGGCCGGCTGGAGATTGGCTCCAGCGAACGCGGCGGGTTACTGATCCGCGCCTGGCTGCCGGTGCACCGGGTGCTGACGCCGATGAAACCGGCCAAAGAGAGCTGATCGCGCCCGCGGTTGGCTGGTCAAAACGCTGCGCAATAAAAAGCCGGGCAAGCCCGGCTTTTTCATCTCTGCGTCCGTTAGCGCTGCGGCCCTGCCGCCACCAGCGCGGCGCCCGCTGGCGTATCGGTATACTTCTCAAAGTTCTCAATAAACAGCTTCGCCAGCTGGTCGGCTTTTTCCTGCCACTGCTCCGGGGAACCATAGGTGCTGCGCGGATCGAGGATCTGGGTATCCACGCCCGGGAGCGCCGTCGGGATCTGCAGATTAAACATCGGCAGGGTAAAGGTCTCCGCGTTGTCCAGCGAGCCATTGAGGATGGCGTCGATGATGGCGCGGGTATCTTTAATCGAGATGCGCTTGCCGGTGCCGTTCCAGCCGGTATTGACCAGATAAGCCTGCGCGCCAGCCGCCTGCATACGTTTGACCAGCACTTCGGCGTACTGCGTCGGGTGCAGCGACAGGAAGGCGGCGCCGAAGCAGGCGGAGAAGGTTGGCGTGGGTTCGGTCACGCCGCGCTCGGTGCCGGCCAGTTTGGCGGTAAACCCGGACAGGAAATGGTACTGCGTCTGATCGGCGGTCAGGCGGGAGACCGGCGGCAGTACGCCGAACGCATCGGCCGTCAGGAAGATCACTTTGGTGGCGTGACCCGCTTTGGAGACCGGTTTGACGATATTATCGATATGGTCGATGGGGTAGGAGACGCGGGTGTTTTCGGTTTTTGAACCGTCATCGAAATCGATTGTGCCGTCGGCGCGCACCACCACGTTTTCCAGCAGGGCGTTGCGGCGGATGGCGTGATAGATATCCGGCTCGGCCGCTTCAGAGAGCTTGATGGTCTTGGCGTAGCAGCCCCCTTCGAAGTTAAACACCCCATCGTCATCCCAGCCATGTTCGTCATCGCCAATCAGGCGGCGTTTCGGATCGGTGGAAAGGGTGGTTTTGCCGGTGCCTGAGAGGCCGAAGAAAATGGCGACATCGCCTTTCTCGCCGACGTTGGCAGAACAGTGCATGGAGGCGATGCCCTTCAGCGGCAGCAGGTAGTTCATGATCGAGAACATCCCTTTCTTCATTTCGCCGCCGTACCAGGTGCCGCCGATCAGCTGAATGCGCTCGGTGAGGTTGAAAGCGATGAAGTTTTCCGAATTCAGGCCCTGCTCTTTCCACTGCGGGTTGGTGCACTTCGCACCGTTCATCACGATGAAGTCGGGCGCGAATTCCGCCAGCTCTTCGTCGCTCGGGCGAATGAACATGTTTTTCACGAAGTGCGCCTGCCAGGCCACTTCGGTAATGAAACGTACGCTGAGACGGGTATCGGCGTTAGCGCCGCAGAAGGCGTCGACGATAAACAGGCGTTTACCGGACAGCTGCTGTGTCACCAGCCCTTTCAGATGCTGCCAGGTTTCCTGCGAAAGCGGCTTGTTGTCGTTTTTACCCTTGCCTTTATCGGACCACCAGACGGTATCGCGGGTGGTGGTGTCGCGCACGAGGTACTTATCTTTCGGAGAACGACCGGTAAAAATGCCCGTGTCGACGGCGATAGCACCCAGACTGGTTAATACGCCACGTTCGTAGCCTTCCAGGTTGGGGTCGAGCTCTTCCTGAAACAACATGTCGTAGCTGGGGTTGTGGACGATATCCTGAACGTCATTGATACCATAAGCCTTGAGATCCTGCGGGGTTAAACCATGATTAACGCGCATGTCACTGCTCCTTAGCCAAGATGTACTGCTGTAAATTGTAGGGTTTATTACCGGGTATTGACCGCGACCAGGCTCATAGATTTACGTATCTCGACATTCCGCAGAATGACGAAAAAAACGGTGACTCCTGTCACGAAGTGAAGTGGATTATCTCAGGAAATGGCCGGATGGTGGGGTTAGATGTTTCTCAATGGTTAAAAAGTAATTAAAAAAACTGCTGAAATGTGAATGTAATCGCTTTCCTGGAATAAAATTACGTAACTCTTTCAGCGAGAATCGATTCAACTCGTGAATAAATAAAAGTCAGGCACCGGGCGACAAACCACATCGCCGCCCGGCGCCTGAAGAAGAAGTGAGGATTAATGGACCTGCGGGTCGGCCGGAGAGGCGTTGTTACGGATCTCGGCGATGTCCATGGCGTTGAAGATATAGTGGTTACCGCAGTAGTCGCAGTGCATATCAATCTCGCCTTCGTCGGCAAGGATGCTATCTATTTCTTCGTCCGGCAGCGTCTTCAGCGCGCCGGCGCAGCGTTCGCGGGAGCAGGTGCACTTGAACTCCACGCTTTGCGGATCGTAGACCGTGACTTCTTCTTCATGGTACAGACGCCACAGCACATCGTTCGCCGGCAGGGTGAACAGCTCTTCCGCCTTGATGGTCTCGGTGAGCGTCGCCAGGTGTTCAAAGTCAGCAGTCTGGGCATCCTGGGCCGGCATCACCTGCAGCAGCATCCCGCCCGCCATCGGCTGGCCTTCATGTTCGCCGGTGCGGATGATAAGGCGCGTCGGCAGCTGCTCTGAACGCTGGAAGTAATCTTCCAGGCAGGCGGCCAGCGTATCGCCTTCCAGACCGACCACGCCCTGATAGCGCTCACCCTCTTCCGGGGAGATGGTAATGACCAGATAACCGTTGCCGACCATCGCTTTCAGATCCGCATCGTCCGCAATCTCGCCCTGCACGCGCGCGACGCCGCGCAGCTGCTGCTGGTTATTGCCGTTGATCACCGCCAGCTGTAAAGGCCCATCGCCCTGCAGCTGCACGGTAATGTCGCCGGCAAACTTCAGGGTCGCAGTCAGCAGACTGGTGGCGACCAGCAGCTCCGCCAGCACCGTTTTCACCGGCTGGGGATAAGTGTGATTCGCCAGAATCTGTTCCAGGGTTTCCGACACCGTCACCAGCTCGCCGCGCACGGCATAGTTTTCAAACAGATAACGATGTAATTGATCGTGTTGAGTCATAATCATCTCTCTTTCTGGCGCGAGTTACTCACTCTCGCCGTGTTTAAATCTCATCAGGTCGCGGCGCTCTTTCTTGTCCGGACGTCTGTCAGGGTGCGGCATGGTCAGGGCGTTCATTTTGCGCGCCAGGGCCATTTTTTCACGCTTCTCGATACTCTCCGCCGTCTCTTCATACAGGGTGACGGCTTCGCTTGCCGGGCGGCGCTGCTCGGTGATACCGACGATGCGCACCGTCCGCTCGTCGTTGCCCTGACGCAGCGTCAGCATGGCGTCCAGTTCGACGATTTTCCCTGGTTTGCTCCGTTGTCCGTTGTAATGCACCTTGCCGCCTTCAATCATCTCCCGCGCCAGCGCGCGGGTCTTGTAAAAGCGGGCGGCCCAAAGCCATTTATCCAGTCTGACGGTTTCGGCAGGCTTCTTTTTCATCGCCTCTCCTTCGGGGTAAGCGAAGGGATCAGTCGTCGGTAATCATTCAGCCCCGGATGGCGCAGATACTGCTTTTCCGCCAGCCCGGAGTCGGGATTGGTAATGCCCAGGCAGTAGCGAATGCCAAACTCCCTCGCGGCATCCAGAATCGCCTCGCTGTCGTCGACAAACAGCGTTTTATGCGCCTCAAGGCCGGTTTCCTCCGCCACGGCGCGCCACAGACGCTGATCCTCTTTCGGATAACCAAATGTGTGGGTGGAAAGTAATAAATCAAGGTGCGCATCCAGGCCGGTGTGTTTGAGTTTCACCGCCAGATTGTGGGGATGGGCATTGGTCAACAGAATACGTCGCTTACCGCTGGCCTTGAGCGCATCAAGGAACGGCACGGTATCCTCACGCAGCGTGGCGCGCGGACCCTGTTCGCTGGTCATCGCACAAATATCCAAACCCAGGCGCTCGCTCCAGTAATCCAGACAGTACCAGTTTAGCGTATGCTGCACGGCATGATACTCCTGGTGCATGGCCTCTTTCGCCTGTTGCAGATTGAGGCCGCGGGCGGCCCCCCAGGTTTCCGGCACCAGCGTTTGCCAGAAATAGTTATCGAAAGCGAGATCCAGGAGCGTGCCGTCCATATCCAGCAGAACGGTATCGACCTCCTGCCAGGCGATATCAAAATGCATGATGACTCTCCAGCGAGCGGGAAATGGGCGACAGGGTATCACACCCTGCCGCCGGGGAAATTAATCTTGCGGGTCAGACGAGGGGAGCAGCACCGGGTTCAGGCAGCTTTCGTAATATTTCTGAATTTCTTCCATACGCTGGCGATGGCGTTGATAACGACGCAGCGCCTGCACGCCGTGGTAAGCCATGCATCCCACCATCGACAGCAGCAGAAGAGTGATGCCCAGATAGCGCCACAGGCCGCTGCGGTCGGGAATGCGGTGCAGGTTGATATGCTGGGTGCCGTTGGCGTCAGTAAACAGATTGGTGACGATCCCTTCGGCGTGGAAGGGGGTATGCATCAGCATACCGGCCAGCCGCCGCAGTTCGCCCCATTGCTCATGCGCCGGGTAATCATACAGGCTTACCGCCGGCCACGGCTGATTGACCAGCACGCTGCCCTCGTCGCTGGCGATGAGGAAGCCGCCCGGGGCCGGGCTGTTGAGCGCCTGCGCCGCTCGCGAGGTTTCACGCATTACAAAGGGGGCGGTTGAGGTGGTCACCAGATTCTCCAGCGACTCGGCGCTGACTGGTCGCAGGAGCACGTTCACACCATCCAGTTTCCCGGCGGACGCGCGCTTGGTTAACGTCTCCCAGTTACGGGTATTGCCGAGATTAACCAGCGCGTTCTTCAGGCGCAGGCAATCATCGGCAGCCGAACAGAGATCGTTGGTTTTCTGAACGATATCGCCGAAATCATCCAGCAGCACCATGCCTGATTTTTGAATGGCGGAGCGCAGCGCCGGGCTGACGCGGGAGTCGTCGTCGGTTTCCGGGTGCAGCTGACGCTGGACGGACTCCATCAGGGCGGTCGCTTTGCTGACAATGTCAGACTCCGGCAGCGGCAGAGGAGGGGCATCGTTCCACACAATCTGCGAACAATCGAAAGGCAGGAACGGCGAATCCTCTTTGGCCGTCCAACTGCCCGGCGTGCGGATGTTGCACATCCCGGTACCGGTCAGGCGCAGCGTATCGCCAATGCGCACATGGGCCTTTTCCAGCTGGCTGACGGTCGTGGCTTCAATCGTCTGCGCCCCCTTCAGCCACGACAGGGTGAACTTAAACGGCATATTCAGCGGTACGCTGGCCCATAGCATGATCACCACCACAAGAGCGCCGGCGGCGATAATCGCGCTGCGCAGCCAGTACTGCAGCGGGAAATTTTTCACTTCATCATGAAGCGACAAGTAGCGTCCCTGACGGGCCACATGGCGGTTGAGATAGATATCAATATCGGTCTGCTGTCCGAGGTCCTGGGCGATCCAGGGCTGCCAGTGGCGCGGATAGATGAGATCGATAATGCCCAGCGAGATATTATTGATATGTTCCTGATCGTTTTCGCCGAACAGCCCCCAGCGCTTCGGGACGCCGCGCAGGCAGTGGATTTCGCGCAGCGCGGCGCGGCGCGGCGGGGCATAGATCCCCCACAGGCCGGCGGCGAGCAGCAGCAAACCGGCGGCTACCAGCCACGGGGTAAAGACGGCTGGCCCAATCAGGCTGAAATAAAAGAACAGGAAAGAGGCGACGATCAGGATCGCTTCCCGCAGACCGTCCGGGCGATTCAGGGCGTGCTCTTCCGGGCTTTCCCGCCGGATCTGCCGCAGCTCTACCTGTTCGCTCTCTTCGCCGCGAATCGAGGCCTGGGTGGCCGAGGCGCGTTCCAGAGCGTAGCTTTGCGCTTCCTGACGATAGTCGCTCAGGGTATGACCGTTAAGGGTGATAACCAGCGGCAGGCTGTCGGTGGGGATCAGCTCAACGCTGTTTTCATCGTTGATATGCTGTTCCCAGAACGGCGGCAGATGTACCTCCACCGAATCGAGAAAATAGCGCCATTTATTCGGCGCGTCGGTGGTGATCCCGTAGCGGGTGATGGCTCGCGTCAACCCATAGACGGTATCGCTCTGTTCGTTTAGCGCCAGAGCGACGGGCGCGCTGGTGGCGCCGGACGCGGGCACCTGCTGGGCGCGGCTCAGTTCGGCAAGATACTTTTCGATGGCCTGGCGCTCATCGGCAGGGAGCGGCCGCGTGGTGGCATCGCTAAAGGCGTGCAGTAGGGGGAGCCGGCGGCGTCTGGCGTGCGTGCGATACCACCATCCAATGAGCAATACGCAGATTAGCAGAGCTGTAAGGAATATCAGAAAGGTGCCCATGCCCATCCCATCATAGTTATATTTTTCTTACGAAATCGTCGGTGAACGTGAAGACTAACGTCAAGCTGCAGTGTTAGCGGCGCACCTGCTTGCAGGGTAGTGAATATGTCATGCAGCAGTGTATAAGCTTACCAAAAACGTTAAAGCGCAGAAATCGGTAAATTCTCAAACAGAATTCAAGCTATTGACTTTTTTATCTTTATTACTTTCACCTTTGCAGGGAAAAGGTTACAACTCTGTAAATAAGTGGCGATTTGGATTGCCGAAAGCGTGTTGCGTATCGCACAATGACTGCTTAATCACAGCATAGACCGATGACAATGAGCAAATCATTACAAAAACCCACCATTCTCAATGTTGAAACTGTCGCCCGTTCGCGCCTCTTTAATGTCGAAAGCGTCGATCTGGAATTCAGCAACGGTGTGCGTCGCGTTTATGAACGTATGCGGCCTTCCACCCGCGAAGCGGTAATGATTGTGCCGATTGTGGATGATCATATTATTTTGATTCGCGAGTATGCCGTCGGGACGGAATCCTACGAGCTGGGCTTCTCCAAAGGGCTGATTGATCCGGGTGAAACCGTGGATGAAGCGGCCAATCGCGAGCTGAAAGAAGAGGTTGGCTTCGGCGCCAATAAGCTGACGTTCCTGAAGAAGCTCAGTATGGCTCCCTCTTACTTCTCCAGCAAAATGAATATCCTGGTGGCGGAAGATCTCTATCCGGAGTCGCTGCCGGGCGATGAGCCCGAGCCGCTGCCGCAGGTGCGCTGGCCGCTGACGCAGCTGATGTCGCTGCTGGATGAAGAAGATTTTAACGAGGCCCGCAACGTCAGCGCGCTGTTTTTAGTGCGGGAATGGCTGCAGGCCCAGGGAAGACTCTGAACGAGCGTTCACGCTAAGCAGCAATAAAAAAGCGCCCGCAGGCGCTTTTTTTGTCAGAACAGCTCGTGGGTTTCACCGCCGCCGTCCGTCAAGGTGGTGCCCACCTCATGGACCGCCTGCTGCGTGGGCTGGGTACCCTCAATAAAGTATTCCGCCCGGCTGTTGCCCCCGTTCGCCAGCTGACCGGTGCTGCGATCGATATTCACCGTGACGATTCCCGGCGGCGGCGTTAACGGCTCTTCCGCAACGCCTTCCAGCACGCTCTTCATAAAGCTGTCCCAGGCCGGCTGGGCGCTTTTGGCGCCGCCTTCGTAGCCGGAGATCTGATCTTTAATCGCCCCTGATGCGGTGGTCCGGCCAAGATCGCGACGATGATCGTCAAAGCCGATCCAAACCGAGGTCACCACGCCCGGCCCGTAGCCTGAGAACCAGGCGTCCTTCGAGCTGTTGGTGGTTCCGGTTTTGCCGCCGATATCATGCCGCTGCAGATCCCGTCCGGCGCGCCAGCCGGTTCCCATCCAGCCCGGTTCGCCAAAGATGTTGCTGTTCAGCGCGCTCTTGATCAGGAAGGCCAGCGGGGTATTGATCACATGCGGCGCGTATTCCTGGGCGCCGCTCTGCGCCACCAGTGACTGATTGGCCTGCTCCAGCTGCGGCTGCGGCGGCACGTTGCCATTCTGCGGTTCCGTCGAGGTGGCGACATCTTCCACATCTTTGTTTTCCAGCACATTGGATTTTGGCGTATCGCCGTAAATCACCGGTAAATCACACTGCGGGCAGGCGATTTTCGGGCGCTCCTCGAAGAGGACCCCACCCTGATCATTCTCAATCTTACTGATAAAGAACGGGTTGACCAGGAAGCCGCCGTTGGCCATCACCGAATACCCGCGGGCGACCTGCAGAGGCGTAAAGGAGGCGGAGCCCAGCGCCAGCGATTCGGTGTGGACAATGTTTTGCGCCGGGAAACCAAAGCGCTGCAGATACTCGGCGGCATAGTCAACGCCCATGGCGCGCATGGCGCGCACCATTACCACGTTTTTCGACTGCCCCAGGCCCTGGCGTAAACGAATCGGACCGGCATACTGCGGCGGCGAGTTTTTCGGCCGCCAGTCGGAGCCGGCCCCGGCGTCCCAGCGCGAGATTGGCACATCGTTGAGCATGCTTGCCAGAGTTAAGCCTTTATCCATCGCAGCGGTGTAGAGGAACGGCTTGATGTTGGAGCCGACCTGGCGCAGCGCCTGGGTGGCGCGGTTAAACTTGCTCTGGTTAAAGTCAAACCCACCGACAAGGGCAATAATCGCGCCGTTTTGCGGGTTAATGGAGACCAGCGCCGAGTTGACGTCCGGGACCTGCGACAACCACCAGCTGTCACCCACTTTGCGAACCCAGATCTGCTGCCCGGCCTGCACGACGTCGTTGACTTTACGCGGAGTCGCTCCCTGCTGCGTATCGGAGATAAAGCGACGAGCCCAGCGCACGCCGTCCATCGTCAGTGAAACGGAGTCGCCGTTAGCCAACAGCGCGACGGCCTCCTGGGCAGTCGCGGAGGTGACCACCGCAGGAGAAAGCGGGCCTAAGCCAGGCTGGCGCTTCAGGGCGTCGACGATCTTTTTCGCCTCCCACGGCGTTTCGCCGACCTTCCACAGCACGCTGGCCGGGCCGCGGTAGCCGTGACGCATATCGTAATCCAGCACGTTATTGCGGACCGCCTGCTGGGCCGCCTGCTGGTTTTTGCGGGTAATCGTGGTGTACACCCGGTAGCCATCTTCATAGGCCTGCTCGCCATAGCGATTCACCATCTCCTGGCGCACCATTTCGCTCAGATAAGGCGCTGAGAAGGCGATTTTCGGCGCGTGGTAGCTGGCGTCGATGGGTTCGCTGCGCGCTTCATCGTATTGCGCCTGGGTGATGTACCCCTCGCTCAGCATACGCGACAGCACCACGTTGCGACGGGCTGTGGCGCGATCCATCGAATAGAGCGGGTTAAAGGTGGACGGGGCTTTCGGCAGACCGGCAATCACCGCCATTTCGCTGAGGGTCAGCTGGTCGATAGGTTTGCCAAAATAGACCTGCGCCGCGGCGCCGACGCCATAGGCGCGGTAGCCGAGGTAAATCTTGTTCAGATACAGCTCAAGGATTTCATCTTTGTTCAGCAGCTGCTCGATGCGGATGGCCAGAAAGGCCTCTTTAATCTTACGCATCAACGTCTTCTCGGGGCTGAGGAAGAAGTTACGCGCTAACTGCTGGGTGATGGTGCTGGCGCCCTGCGAGGCGTGGCCTGAGAACATCGCCACGCTGGCGGCGCGGAAAATACCCACCGGATCGACGCCGTGATGCTCATAGAAACGACTGTCTTCGGTGGCGATAAACGCTTTCACCAGCTCGGGGGGAATTTGCTGCAACGTTACAGGGATACGGCGCTTTTCGCCGTACTGCGCAATAAGCTCACCGTCGGCGCTATAGACCTGCATCGGGATCTGCAAACGCACATCCTTCAGGGTTGCGACGTCGGGGAGTTGCGGCTCTATGTATTTGTAGAGGCCAAAAATCGAGCCTGCTCCCAGCAGTACGCAACAGACTGCAAGGATCAATAGATACTTTACGAACTTCACCGGTGTTTTCCCATTTAGTTTTATTTGGGCAGTTTATAAACAAACGCGCGGTAGTATAAAGGCAAGCCAGGTGCATTGATATAGCCGGACAGTTTTGCCGGATAAGGAGATCGTAAGCATGGCTTTCAGAAACTGGCGGATCGGAATGCATATCCAACAGGATAGCATTGCCATTGTCGCGCTACTGCATGAGCGCTCACGCTGGGCACTGCGCCGCTGGTGGCGCATTCCGCTGCCGCCAGGTCTGGTGCGGCAGGGGATGGTGGAGGACGTTAGCGCCCTCGGCTCACGGCTGGCCGCCTGGCGGCGGGAGCTACCGGTGCAGCATCAGATCAGTATCGCCTTTCCCGCGGCTCGCACGCTGCAAAAACGCCTGCCTTATCCCCAGTTCGCCCTGCGAGAGCGGGAACAGGCGACGTGGATTGCCAGCGCCATGACCCAGCAGCTGGCGATGCCCGCCTCCTCTCTATGTATTGATTATGCGCCCACTTCGCGGGATGACGGCTGGCAGGTGACGGCGGCGCAGCGGCTGGATATCAATGTTCTGCGGGAGCTGGCAGGGCGGCTGCGGCTGCGGGTGGCGGCCATCGTACCGGATGCCAGCGCGCTCGGCGCCTTTTTCCCCTGGGTGACGGCAGCAGAGCAAGGCCTGGCGTGGCGGGATGAAAAGTACTGGCTATGGGCGACCCAGGAGGCCTGGGGCTGTGACGCCTGCGATGCGATAGGGTCCTTAAGCCAGCTGGCGGGGCAACTTCAGGTTCCTCTGCGCCTGTGTGCTGATGCGGGCGACGAGGCCAGTCGTTTTGATGTCTGGCAGGTGGTTCACCGCCGGCAGCCTCCGCTGCCAGCCGACGGCGATCGCTACGCCATTGCCCTTGGGCTGGCGCTGGGAGGCGGGCGCCATGACGCATGTCGTTAATCTTCTCCCCTGGCGTGACCTGCGTCGCCGCCAGCGCCTGCGCTACGCCCTGTTGTTAGCCACCGGTATCGTGCTGCTGGTGGGAACGACCCTGCAGGCGGGGCGAACAGCGGGTCTACAGCGCGACGCCCTGGCGAGGATCCACACGACAGCCGACGCAGCGTTGCTCGCCTCGCTCAAACAGCGCGAACAGGCGATGCGCGAGGCATGGCAGCAGCATCAACGCCAGCGCGAGCAGCGCCAGCGCAGATCGACGATCGCCGCCTGGCAACCCAGACTAATGGCGCTCGCGGCAGGCCTGCCCGCTCAGGCATGGCTGACGCGGCTGGAGTACCAGGGGGCGCGCCTGACGCTGGATGGTCTGGCCCTCAACCTGCAGGCGCTGGCCCGGGTGGAGGCTGCTCTGGCCAGCGTCGCGGGATTCGCGCCGGCTAAAGCCGGCGGAACGCAGCGCGACGCCGAGGGGCGCTGGCGGTTCAGTTTTACCCTGTCGGGAGCGCGCACCGATGCGGATTAACACCCGGCGCACCCGGGCGGGGCTGTTGATCCTGCTCGCGATGGGGCTGATGGGGGGCGGCGTGGCGCTCTGGCGCGATGCCCCCCAGCCGCTGGCGGCGCTGTCCCGCGATGGCGCTCTGCAAACGCAGTGGCGGCGGATCATGGCGCTGCGCATCCCCGCCGGTGAAAGTTCCGGGGAACGCATCGACAAGCAGCCGTTCTCGCCCATCGCCATTCCGCTCGCCGGCGCGAAGCTAATCGCCTGGCATCCGCAGGGGAGCGGCGGTGAGATGGCGCTGACTCTCTCCTGGCCGACGGTACCCGCCCTGTTCTCATGGCTGGCGCGCTGCGGGATGAACCCGCGTTCGTTCTCGCTGGAGCGCGAGGGGCAGGCGCTGCGCATGCGGCTGCAGCTGGAGGCGGAAGATGGGCGGTAAATGCTGGATTTTGCTGTGGTTGCCGCTGTCGCTGCTGGCGGCCGGGCGCGATCCTTTCCTGCCGGTTGAAGATCCTTGCCGCACGGCGCAGCTGTCGCAATGGCGCTATGGCGGCGCGGCCGGCGATGGCGCAGGCTGGACGGGGTTTTTGCAGGATGGAAGCGGCATGTGGCGACGGGTACGCCTGGATGAGCAATTGCCCACGGGCTGGCGGGTGAGTCGGCTGACGGCCGGCGAGCTGGACATCGTCACGCCTCCGGGATGTGAACCGCCAGCGTGGCGCTGGCAACGTGAAGGAAAACAAGATGATGCGATGGATAAGCCTGCTGCTTCTGCTGCTACCGCTGGCGGTGGTCGCCGCGCGAAATGACAAGCCGGTTTCGCTGGTCGTTGACGACGCGCCAGTGGCCCAGGTGCTGCAAGCCCTGGCCGAAATGAACCATAAGAACCTCGTTGTCGCACCGGACGTCAGCGGCACGCTCTCCCTGCGCCTGCAGAAGGTCCCCTGGACCCAGGCGCTGCGGGCAGTGGCGGATAGCGCAGGCCTCTCTTTGCAACAGCAGGGGACGGTCATCTACGCGCATACGCAGGCCTGGCAAAAAGCCAATCTGGCGCAGCGCGAAGCTGAACAGGCGAAACGTCTGCAGAACCTGCCGCTGCTGGCGGAGAGCGTGACGCTGCACTATGCCGATGCCGAGGAGCTGGCTAAAAGCGGCGGTAAGTTGCTTAGCGCCCGGGGCAACCTGATGGCGGACAAGCGGACCAATCGGCTGCTGATCCGCGATGATGCGCGGCATCTGCCGGCGCTGAAGGCCTGGGCGCAGGAGATGGATCTGCCGGTCGGACAGGTGGAGCTGGCCGCCCATATCGTGTCGATGAGCGAAACCAGCCTGCGTGAACTGGGGGTGAAGTGGCGGCTGGCGGAGGCTGAAAGCACCCCGGGATCCGGGCACATCACCACCCTAAGCAGCGATGTGTCGGTCAACGATGCCAGCACCCGCGCAGGCTTTAACATCGGCAAAATTAACGGGCGCTTGCTTGAGCTGGAGCTTTCCGCGCTGGAGCGCAAGCAGCAGGTCGAGATTATCGCCAGTCCTCGTTTGCTCGCCTCCCATATGCAGCCCGCCAGCATCAAGCAGGGGAGCGAGATCCCCTATCAGGTCTCCAGCGGTGAAAGCGGCGCCACGTCGGTGGAGTTTAAAGAGGCGGTGCTGGGCATGGAGGTGACGCCGACGGTGCTGCAGAAGGGGAGAGTGCGGTTGAAGCTGCGAATAAGCGAGAACACGCCAGGCCAGGTGCTGAAGCAGGATAACGGCGAGGCGCTGGCCATTGATAAACAGGAGATCGAGACCTTGGTGGAAGTCCGCAGCGGCGAGACCCTGGCATTGGGCGGCATCTTTTCGCAGAAAAACAAAACCGCCCGCGACAGCGTCCCGCTGCTTGGCGATATCCCGGTGCTAGGGCGTCTGTTTCGCCGCGACGGGAAAGATAATGAACGCCGTGAACTGGTTGTCTTTATTACGCCACGGATTCTGGCAGTACGTTAAGCAGGTTTTTCATGCTAAACACGTTTCAGGTGTTTGACGTGAGGACGGATTTAGCATACAAGGGGTACCGATTTGAGAGTCGGGTACGACATCAATCCTCCCTTTATTGTCCGGCGATTTTATTCAGTTGCCAAACCAGCCGGAGTATTGAGATAATTTTTAGTCTGACTCTCGCTCTATTGCATATGAGGTTTCAGTTCATGCCCTGCGGCGCTGGGTGTCTGCGAAGCGGGTTTATCATTAACGAATAGTCTTAGTAGTACCGAAAAAATGGCAGAGAAACGCAATATCTTTCTGGTTGGGCCTATGGGTGCCGGCAAAAGCACTATTGGGCGCCAGT
The DNA here is from genome assembly GCF_040062505.1 of Klebsiella sp. JN_Kp127. Taxonomy (NCBI): domain Bacteria; kingdom Pseudomonadati; phylum Pseudomonadota; class Gammaproteobacteria; order Enterobacterales; family Enterobacteriaceae; genus Klebsiella; species Klebsiella sp. JN_Kp127. Next base: position 35,116 of record NZ_JBEAHS010000036.1, on the reverse strand, counting down.
TAGCCCAACAGCTCAACATGGAATTTTACGATTCTGATCAAGAGATTGAGAAACGCACTGGCGCTGATGTGGGCTGGGTCTTCGATGTTGAAGGCGAAGAAGGCTTCCGCGACCGTGAAGAAAAAATTATCAATGAGTTGACGGAAAAACAGGGGATTGTGCTGGCGACTGGCGGCGGCTCTGTAAAATCCCGTGAAACGCGTAACCGTCTCTCCGCCCGCGGCGTGGTGGTCTACCTGGAAACAACGATCGAGAAGCAGTTGGCCCGTACGCAGCGCGATAAAAAGCGTCCTTTGCTACAAGTCGATGCGCCGCCTCGTGAAGTACTGGAAGCGCTGGCTGACGAGCGTAACCCGCTGTATGAAGAGATCGCCGATGTGACTATCCGCACAGACGATCAGAGTGCGAAAGTCGTCGCGAACCAGATTATTCATATGCTGGAAAGCAACTGATTCTGGCTTAATAAAAGTGCGTCAGAGTAAAAGTCATTGAGGTGGATGTCGCGTTATGGAGAGGCTTACTGTTACCCTCGGGGAACGTAGTTACCCGATTACCATCGCGGCTGGTTTGTTTAACGATCCAGCTTCCTTCCTGCCACTCAAGTCGGGCGACCAGGCTATGCTGGTCACCAACGAAACGCTGGCGCCGCTTTATCTGGATACCGTCCGCTCTGCGCTGGAGCAGGCAGGGGTCAACGTTGACAGCGTGATCCTGCCCGACGGCGAGCAGTATAAAAGCCTGGCGGTGATGGATACCGTATTTACCGCGCTGTTACAAAAACCCCATGGCCGCGACACCACGCTGGTGGCGCTCGGCGGCGGTGTTATCGGTGATTTAACCGGTTTCGCCGCGGCAAGCTATCAGCGCGGCGTGCGTTTTATTCAGGTCCCTACCACCTTGCTGTCGCAGGTCGACTCGTCGGTCGGCGGCAAAACCGCAGTAAACCACCCTCTCGGCAAAAACATGATTGGCGCCTTCTGGCAGCCGGTTTCCGTGGTGGTTGATCTTAACTGTCTGAAGACGCTTCCGAAGCGCGAACTCGCTTCCGGACTGGCTGAGGTCATCAAGTATGGGGTGATCCTCGACGGCGCATTCTTCAGCTGGCTGGAAAACAACATTGATGCCCTGCTGGCGCTGGATGAAAAGGCCATGGCGTACTGCATTCGCCGTTGCTGTGAGCTGAAAGCGGAAGTTGTGGCTGCCGACGAGCGTGAAACCGGGTTACGTGCTTTACTCAATCTTGGACATACCTTCGGCCATGCTATCGAGGCGGAAATGGGCTACGGTAACTGGCTGCACGGCGAAGCGGTGGCGGCAGGTATGGTGATGGCGGCGCATACGTCCGAGCGGCTGGGGCAGTTCCGCGCGCAGGATACTCAGCGCCTTATCGATCTGCTCAAGCGTGCAGGCTTACCGGTACGCGGCCCGCAGGAAATGAGTGCGCAGGCGTATTTGCCCCATATGATGCGCGATAAGAAAGTACTGGCTGGCGAAATGCGGCTGGTGCTCCCGCTCGCAATAGGAAGCAGCGAGCTGCGCGGCGGAGTGCCGCATGATGTGGTTCTTGGCGCGATTGCTGATACTCAGCAGGCGCAACAATAAGAAGGTCTGGCCGCGTTCGCGCGGCGTTATCATTTCGGGTGATGTGCAATAATCGTGAGCATAAGCCTTTTAGTGGGGTGTTAAATGGATGATTTCAAACCAGAAGACGATATGAAAGCCGATCGCAACGATCGTCGTGCTGGTCGTTCCCGTCAGTCTTCCGAGCGTGATGCCGATCCGCAGATCAATTTTGACGATGTCGATCTTGATGCCGATGAAGGCCGTCCGACGCGCGCCGGCAAGGCCCGTCGTGAGCGTGACGAGGAAGAGTTCGAAGAAGAACTGGATGCGGAAGACGAGGAGATGCTCGAAGAGCAGCCTGTAGAGCGTCGTCCGCGTAAGCGTAAAAAAGCGCCGGCGAAACCCGCTTCCCGCCAGTACATCATGATGGGCGTGGGGATTCTGGTGCTGTTGCTGTTAATCGTAGGTATCGGTTCCGCGCTGAAATCGCCATCTTCGTCCAGCCAGCAGACCGCTTCCGGCGAGAAGAGCATTAATCTGTCTGACGACCAGTCCGCCAGCACGCCAGCTGCCGGCCAGGATCAGACAGCCGCCAATACCACCACACAGCAGGACGTCACGGTACCGCCTATTGCCGCGAACCCGACCCAGGGCCAGGCAGCGGCAGAACCGCAGGGCCAGCAGCGTGTTGAAGTTCAGGGCGATCTGAATAACGCGCTGACCCAGCAGCAGGGCCAGCTGGACGGCGCCGTAGCTAACTCGACGCTGCCAACTGAACCGGCAACCGTCGCGCCGATCCGTAATGGCGGCAGTGGCGCCGCGGCGCCGCGCCAGACGACCGAACGTCAGACGGCGGCAACGCCGCGTCCGGCCGAGCGTAAGCACACCGTCATCGAAGCGAAGCCGCAGCCGAAACCACAGGCGGTGGCGAAAGCGCCGGTAGAAACGAAACCGGTCCAGCCGAAGCATGTTGAAAGCGCGGCCACTACCGCTCCGGCGAAAACGACCGTCAGCGAAAGTAAACCGGCAGCCACCGCGCAGAGCAAACCAGCCACGACCGCGACGACCGCAGCGCCAGCCGCAACGGCAGCCGCGGCAGCGCCGGCGGCGAAGAGCGGTAAAACGGCAGGTGACGTCAGCTCGATGAAATCTGCGCCGTCGGGTAACTATACCCTGCAGCTCAGCAGCTCCTCTAACTATGAAAACCTGAATAACTGGGCGAAGAAAGAGAAGCTGGACAGATATGTTGTCTATGAAACGTCGCGTAACGGCCAACCGTGGTACGTGCTGGTGAGCGGTATCTATTCATCGAAAGATGAAGCGAAACGCGCGGTCACCTCGCTGCCGCCGGACGTGCAGGCGAAAAATCCATGGGCAAAACCACTGCATCAGGTTCAGGCTGATCTGAAATAATGCCGTGGGGTAGTCTTAAGCGCAGGATGCTGTCGGAGCTTTCTCCACAGCCGGAGAATGTGTAATTAGTTAGGCAGCATGAAAAAGAATCGCGCTTTTCTAAAGTGGGCAGGGGGGAAGTACCCCCTGCTTGACGATATTAAAAAGCATTTGCCGGAAGGTGAGTGCTTAATCGAGCCCTTTGTGGGCGCCGGGTCGGTATTTCTCAATACCGACTTTTCTCGTTATATCCTCGCGGATATCAACAGTGATTTAATCGGCCTGTACAACATCGTCAAATTGCGCACCGACGAGTATGTCGCTGCCGCCCGCGAGATGTTTACCCCGGAAAACAACGTCGCTGAGCGCTACTACCAGTACCGTGATGAATTCAACCAGAGCCAGGATCCGCTGCGTCGCGCGGTGCTGTTCCTGTATCTGAACCGTCACGGCTACAACGGCCTGTGTCGCTACAATTTGCGCGGCGAATTCAATGTGCCGTTTGGCCGCTATAAGAAGCCCTATTTCCCCGAGGCTGAGCTCTATCATTTTGCCGACAAGGCGCAAAACGCTGAGTTTTACTGCGAATCTTATGAAGAGTGCATGCAGCGTGCGGATAGCCGCACGGTGGTGTATTGCGATCCGCCCTATGCGCCGTTGACGGCGACGGCGAACTTTACCGCCTACCACACCAACAGCTTCAACCTGGAGCAACAGGTGCTGCTGGCGCAAAAGGCGGAATCGCTGATGAAGAAACGGATCCCGGTGCTGATTTCCAACCACCGCACGCCGTTGACGCAGGAGTGGTATAAAAACGCGGCAGAAACGCATATTGTGAAGGTTCGGCGCAGCATCAGCAGCAACGGTGGTACGCGTAAAAAGGTGGACGAGCTCTTAGCGCTCTACCGTCCGCCTAAGACCAAATAAATTTCAAGGAGATGCGGATGAAGCAGTATTTGATTGCCCCTTCGATTCTGTCGGCTGATTTTGCCCGTCTGGGTGAGGATACCGCGAAGGCGCTGGCGGCGGGTGCGGATGTCGTGCACTTCGACGTCATGGACAACCACTACGTGCCGAACCTGACGATTGGCCCGATGGTGCTGAAGTCGCTGCGTAACTACGGTATTACCGCGCCGATCGACGTCCACCTGATGGTGAAGCCGGTCGACCGCATCATTCCTGATTTTGCCGAAGCTGGCGCCAGCATCATCACCTTCCACCCGGAAGCCTCCGAACACGTCGACCGCAGTCTGCAGCTTATCAAAGAGCACGGCTGCAAAGCGGGCCTGGTGTTTAACCCCGCGACGCCGCTGAGCTATCTCGATTACGTGATGGATAAGCTGGACGTGATCCTGCTGATGTCGGTTAACCCGGGCTTTGGCGGCCAGTCCTTTATTCCGCAGACGCTGGATAAACTGCGTGAAGTGCGCCAGCGCATAGATGCGTCCGGCTACGACATTCGCCTGGAAGTGGATGGCGGAGTGAAAGCGAGCAATATCGGCGAAATCGCCGCGGCGGGTGCGGATATGTTCGTTGCCGGTTCGGCGATCTTCGGCCAGCCGGACTACAAGAAAGTCATTGATCACATGCGTAATGAATTAGCGAAGGTGAGTCATGGATAAATTACAGGCGATCCGCGGCATCGCGTTTGATCTCGACGGCACGCTGGTGGACAGCGCGCCGGGTCTGACCGCCGCCGTTGATAACGCCCTCTACGCCCTGGAGCTGCCGGTGGCGGGAGAAGAACGCGTCGTGACCTGGATCGGCAACGGCGCCGATGTTCTGATGGAGCGGGCGCTGACCTGGGCTCGCCAGGAGCGTGCAACGCTACGTGCGGCGATGGGCAAGCCTTCCGTCGACGATCATGATATTCCACAAGAGGAACAGCTGTGCATTTTGCGTAAACTGTTTGACCGCTATTACGCCGAAGCGGCGGAAGAGGGCAGTTTCCTGTTTCCGGCAGTGGCCGATACGCTCGGCGCGCTGCAGGCCAAAGGCCTACCGCTGGCGCTGGTGACCAATAAGCCGACGCCGTTCGTCGCCCCGCTGCTGGACGCGCTCGATATGGCGAAATACTTTACCGTGGTGATCGGCGGCGATGACGTACAGAACAAAAAGCCGCATCCGGAACCGCTGCTGCTGGTGGCGCAAAAGCTCGGCCTGACGCCGGAGGCGCTGCTGTTCGTCGGCGATTCCCGTAATGATATTCAGGCGGCCAAAGCGGCAGGCTGCTGCTCTGTTGGCCTGACCTACGGCTATAACTATGGCGAACCGCTTGCGCTGAGCGAGCCGGACTATCTCTTCGACCAGTTTAATGAACTCTTACCCGCTCTCGGGTTACCGCACAGTGAAACTCAGGAATTGAAACATGACTAAGCCCATCGTTTTTAGTGGCGCACAGCCCTCAGGTGAACTGACCATTGGCAACTACATGGGTGCGCTGCGTCAGTGGGTAAACATGCAGGACGATTACCACTGCATCTATTGCATCGTGGACCAGCACGCCATCACCGTGCGCCAGGATCCGCAGCAGCTGCGTAAGGCGACGCTGGACACCCTGGCGCTGTATCTGGCCTGCGGCATCGACCCGCAGAAAAGCACTATTTTCGTTCAGTCTCACGTGCCGGAACATGCCCAGTTAGGCTGGGCGCTGAACTGCTACACCTATTTCGGCGAACTGAGCCGCATGACCCAGTTTAAAGACAAGTCCGCGCGCTACGCGGAGAACATCAACGCCGGTCTGTTTGATTATCCAGTACTGATGGCCGCTGACATTCTGCTGTACCAGACCAACCAGGTTCCGGTGGGCGAAGATCAGAAACAGCACCTTGAACTGAGCCGCGATATCGCCCAGCGTTTTAACGCCATCTACGGCGATATTTTTAAAGTGCCTGAGCCGTTTATCCCTAAATCCGGCGCGCGCGTGATGTCGCTGCTGGAGCCGACGAAAAAGATGTCCAAGTCCGACGACAACCGTAACAACGTCATCGGCCTGCTGGAAGACCCGAAATCGGTGGTCAAGAAGATCAAACGTGCGGTCACCGACTCCGACGAGCCGCCGGTGGTGCGCTACGACCTGAAAGAGAAAGCGGGCGTCTCCAACCTGCTGGATATCCTCTCCGCGGTCACCGGGAAAACCATTCCTGAGCTGGAGCAGCATTTCGAAGGCAAAATGTATGGCCACCTGAAAGGCGAAGTCGCCGAAGCGGTATCGGGCATGCTGATTGACCTGCAGGAGCGCTATCACCGTTTCCGTAACGACGAAGCGTTTCTCAATCAGGTGATGAAGGACGGCGCAGAAAAGGCCAGCGCGCGGGCTTCTCAAACCCTGAAAGCGGTATACGAAGCGATTGGCTTTGTCGCCAAGCCGTAAGCGACGCAACAGCTAAAAAGGGCGGGATTATCCCGCCCTTTTTTATGCCTGTCGTTCACACCGTCAGGCGAAGGTTAGTGGTTCGAGAACCAGTTCAGTTTATCCCGCAGACCGACCACACGGCCGACAATGATCAGCGCCGGGCTGGCCATCTGCTGCGCCAGAATATCCAGCTGTCCTAAGGTGCCGCTGACCACTTTTTGCGTCACGGCGGTGCCGTTCTCGACGATGGCGGCAGGCATATCTTCCGCCATGCCGTGGGCGATAAGCTTCTCGCGGATCGCCGGCGCCTGGTTCAGACCCATGTAGAACACCAGGGTCTGTTTCTCCACCGCCAGGTTCGCCCAGTCCAGCTCGCCGCCGGTTTTCAGATGGCCGGTGACCAGGCGGACGCCCTGGGCGAAATCGCGATGGGTCAACGGGATCCCCGAGTAGGCGGAGCAGCCGGAGGCGGCGGTGATGCCGGGCACAACCGAGAAGGGGATCCCCGCCTCGCAGAGGGTCTCCAGCTCCTCTCCGCCGCGGCCAAAGATAAAGGGATCGCCGCCTTTCAGCCGGACCACGCGTCTTCCTTTTTGCGCTTCGCGCAGCAGGATCTGGTTGATCTCCTCCTGCGGCACGCAGTGATAGCCTGAGCGCTTGCCGACGAACACCCGGTCGGCATCGCGGCGCACCAGATTCATAATGTCGTCGGAGACTAGCCGGTCATAGACCACCACGTCGGCCTGCTGGATCTGCTGCAGGCCTTTAAGCGTGAGCAGCCCGGCGTCACCTGGGCCGGCGCCAACCAGGACGACCTCGCCGCGATGCTCTAACGGCTCGGTCAGCAGCTGCTCGGTGGTATCCGCCACCGCCTGCCGATCGTCATTGGCCAGCGACTGCGCCAGCCGGTCGTTAACGAACAGCTTCTCCCAGAAGCGGCGGCGTTCGCCTACGGTGGCAAACTGTTGCTTCACGCGCGCGCGCAGATGGCCGGCGTAGCGGGCCAGCTGGCCAAGATGCAGGGGTAAGACTGACTCCAGCTTCTCGCGCAACAGGCGCGCCAGCACCGGGGATGTCCCGCCCGAGGAGACGGCGACCATCAGCGGCGAGCGGTCGATAATGGACGGCATGATAAAGCTGGCCTGGCGCGGGGCATCCACCACGTTACAGAAGATACGCCGCGCTTCGGCCGCGTCGCTGACCTGCTGGTTCACCGTCTCATTATCGGTAGCGGCGATGGCCAGCCAGCAGTTGTCCAGCAGCGAGGGGATAAACTCCCCCTGCACCAGGGTTAGCATCTGTGAATCGGCCCACACATGAAACTGCGGGGTAAAGTCGAGCGCATTGACCGTGACGTTTGCGCCAGCATCCAGCAGCAGACGGGCCTTGCGTTCGGCGACATCCCCGCCGCCAACCAGTAAACAATCACGCTGGCGCAACTGGCAGAATATGGGTAAGTGATCCACAGAATAACCTCATAAAAATAAGGGGTAGAAAATGAGTGGTCGTAGAATAGCAGCAAAGGTAATACAAAACATGCGACATATCCCGCACTCATGCGCTGTCGGTCAGAAGTGTTACTTATATCTCCCCCCGTGGCCGGGGGGAGGATGCGGGACTCACGCCTTAAGCTGAACGTGGCCGTCTTTTACCCGGGCGTCGAAACGGGCGATAGAATGGCTGGCATCTTCCATACACAGGCCGTCGCTCAGGCGGAAACGTTGTTTTTTCAGCGGGCTGGCAACCCACAGGGCGCCGTCATGCTCGGCGATAATGCCGCGAGACAGTACGCTGGCGTTAAAGAACGGATCAATGTTGCTGATGGCGAACACCCTGTCGTCATGATAGGGACGGAAGATCGCCACCTGCTGCTGACCGAGCAGGGCGCAGACGCCGGTGGCGGGCAGGATGTCGTCAATGTTGCAGATGTTTACCCACTGGCTCATGCTTTTTCCTCCACCAGAGTAACCGGGATGCGCTCATACGGCGTGGCCGGGCGATGCTGGTCACGTTCTGGCACCACCTGAACGTTCGGGTCGCGCTGGTCGCTGTTGATAAAGTGTTTGAAGCGGGTCTGCGCCGCCGGGTTATTGACGGTCTCGGTCCACTCGCAGGCGAAGGCGGCGCGCAGGCGAGCCAGCTCCTCTTCCAGATGGTCGTTCAGACCGAGCTTGTCATCGATGATGACGCTGCGCAGATAGTCGATCCCGCCTTCCATGTTGTCCAGCCACGGCGCGGTGCGGGTCAGCTTATCGGCGGTGCGGATGTAGAACATCATAAAGCGGTCGAGATACTTAATCAGCGTCTCGCGATCGAGGTCCGCGGCCAGCAGATCGGCGTGGCGCGGCTTCATCCCGCCGTTACCGCACACGTACAGGTTCCAGCCTTTCTCGGTGGCGATGATCCCGACGTCTTTGCCCTGGGCTTCCGCACATTCGCGGGTACAGCCGGAGACGCCGAACTTCATTTTGTGCGGCGTACGGATGCCTTTGTAGCGATTTTCCAGTTCGACGCCGAAGCCGACGCTGTCGCCGACCCCGTAGCGGCACCAGGTGCTGCCGACGCAGGTTTTCGCCATCCGCAGCGCTTTGGCGTAGGCGTGGCCGGTTTCGAAGCCCGCTTCAATCAGCTGCCGCCAGATCTCCGGCAGGTCGTCTTTCTGCGCGCCAAACAGGCCGATGCGCTGGGAACCGGTGATTTTGGTGTACAGATTGAATTCACGAGCGATACGGCCCACGGCGACCAGCCCTTCCGGCGTGATTTCGCCGCCCGCGGAGCGCGGAATGACCGAGTAGGTGCCATCTTTCTGGATGTTGGCGAGGAAGTTGTCGTTGGTGTCCTGCAGCGGCGTGTGCTGAGGCTTGAGGATGTACTCATTCCAGCAGGAGGCCAGCAGGGAGCCGACGGTCGGTTTACACACTTCACAGCCGTAGCCCTGGCCGTGTTTGGCCAGCAGTTCGTCGAAGGTTTTGATGCCTTCCACGCGGATCAGGTGGAACAGCTCCTGGCGGGAGTAAGCGAAATGTTCGCACAGGTTGTTGTTGACCTCGATACCCTGTTTCGCCAGCTCGGCGTTGAGCACCTGGGTGACCAACGGGATACAGCCGCCGCAGCCGGTACCGGCCTTGGTTTCCGCTTTCAGCGCCGCGACGGTATGGCAGCCTTTATTGATGGCGGCGATCAGGTCGCCTTTGCTGACGTCGAAGCAGGAGCAGATTTGCGCGCTGTCCGGCAGTTTATCGACGCCGATCGACGGCTTGCCGCTGCCGGCGTGGGCCGGGAGGATCAGCGAATCCGGATTCTCCGGCAACTCGATGGCGTTCAGCACCAGCTGCAGCAGGTTGCCGTAGTCGCTGGTGTCGCCGACCAGCACCGCGCCGAGCAGGGTTTTGTTATCGGCGCTGACGATCAGACGCTTATAAACTTCTTTGCTTTCGTCGAGATAGACGTAGCTGCGGGCGCCCGGCGTGCGGCCGTGGGCATCGCCGATACCGCCCACGTCTACACCCAGCAGCTTCAGCTTGGCGCTGAGGTCGGCGCCGGTGAAGCTGTTTTCACTGCCGAGGAGGTGGTCGACGGCCACCTGGGCCATTTTATAACCCGGCGCGACGAGGCCATACACGCGGTTGTTCCAGCTGGCGCATTCGCCGATGGCATAGATATCCGGGTCGGAGGTCTGGCAGCTATCGTTGACCATGATGCCGCCGCGCTGGGCAACCGCCAGTCCGCACTGGGTGGCCAGTTTATCGCGTGGGCGGATCCCGGTAGAGAAGACGATGAAATCGACCTGCAGCTCGCTACCGTCGGCGAAGCGCATGGTTTTGCGCGCCTCGGTACCCTGCTGAACGATCTCTTTGGTGTTTTTGCTGGTGTGAACTTTCACGCCCATGCTTTCAATTTTGCGCCGCAGCTGCTCGCCGCCCATCTGGTCGAGCTGCTCGGCCATCAGCATCGGCGCGAATTCGATAACATGGGTTTCGACACCGAGGTTTTTCAGGGCGCCTGCGGCTTCCAGGCCGAGCAGGCCGCCGCCGACCACCGCGCCGCGTTTGCTGCGACGGGCGCAGGATTCAATGGCGTTAAGATCTTCAATGGTGCGATAGACGAAGCAATCCTGAGTTTCCGCGCCTTTAATCGGCGGGATCCATGGGTATGAGCCGGTCGCCATAATCAGCTTGTCGTAGAACACCGTGCGCCCGGCGCTGGAGTGGATCACTTTCTCCTGGCGGTTGATGGTGATGGCCCGTTCGCCGACCAGCACCTTGACGCCGTGTTTCTCATAGAAACCTTCGCGGACCAGCGACAGCTCTTCTGCGGTATGGTGGGAGAAATAAGACGACAGGTGGACACGGTCGTAGGCGATACGCGGTTCTTCACAGAACACGGTAATGTCGAACTGTCCGGCAGGCGCCTTATCGAGAAGCTCTTCGATAAAGCGATGGCCGACCATGCCGTTACCGATAATAGCGATTCTGACTTTGCTCATTTTTGCCTCGATTTCTTTTCTATTACCGCCTACCTTAACGATTCAGCCATCAGGCTTATTGATGCAAATCAATGACAACTTCACCTACCACTTAATGGGTATATAATTGATTTGTCTGTAATTTTCTAAGTTGTGGAAAACGCTGGCTTTTCCTTTTTGCCGATTTTGTGTACAAGAATTGGGTGGGTCGCGATTGGGGTTGAGTAGAAAACAAGCCGTATTGAATAGAGAGGGTGATATGACAGCAGCGCCGCTTTGGTTGATTCAGAACGTACGCCTGGCAGACCGCGACGGCCTGTGGCAGATAGCGATAGATAAGGGCCGCTTTGGCGAGATCACACCGATGGGGGAGGCGCGGGACGAAAGCTACGAGGTACTGAACGCTCGCGGCGGTCTGGCGATCCCGCCTTTTATTGAGCCGCATATCCATCTGGATACCACCCAGACGGCCGGTGAGCCGAACTGGAACCAGTCCGGCACCCTGTTCGAGGGGATTGAGCGCTGGGCGGAGCGGAAAGCGCTGCTCAGCCATGAGGACGTTAAAGCCCGGGCGTGGAAAACCCTCAAGTGGCAGATCGCCAATGGCGTGCAGTTTGTCCGTACCCATGTCGATGTCTCCGATCCAACGTTGACGGCGCTGAAGGCGATGCTGGAGGTCAAAAAGGAGGTGGCGCCATGGGTCGAGCTGCAGATTGTCGCTTTTCCGCAGGAGGGGATCCTCTCTTACCCCAACGGCGAGGCGCTGCTGGAAGAGGCCCTGAAGCTGGGGGCGGATGTCGTCGGGGCGATCCCGCACTTTGAGTTCACCCGTGAATATGGGGTGGAATCGCTGCATATCGCCTTTCGACTGGCGCAGAAATATGACCGCCCGCTGGATATTCACTGCGATGAAATTGACGATGAACAGTCGCGCTTTGTTGAAACCGTTGCCGCGCTGGCGCTGAAGGCGGGGATAGGGCCGCGGGTGACGGCCAGCCATACCACCGCCATGCACTCCTATAATGGCGCCTATACCTCGCGCCTGTTCCGCCTGCTAAAGCTCTCCGGCATCAACTTTGTCGCCAATCCGCTGGTCAATATTCATCTGCAGGGCCGGTTTGACGACTACCCGAAGCGACGGGGCATTACCCGGGTGAAGGAGCTGATGGCGGCGGGGATCAACGTTTGCTTTGGTCATGATGATGTCTTTGACCCGTGGTACCCGCTGGGGACCGGTAATATGCTGCAGGTCCTGCATATGGGGCTGCACGTTTGCCAGCTGATGGGCTACCAGCAGATTAACGACGGCCTGCAGCTTATCACTGACAACAGCGCCCGCACGTTTGGCCTGACCGATTACGGCATCGTCAGCGGCAACCCGGCTAACCTGATCATCCTCCCGGCGGAGAATGGCTTTGAGGCGGTACGCTGCCAGGTGCCGGTGCGCTGGTCAATTCGCCAGGGAAGGGTGATCGCGATTACCCAGCTGGCGCAAACCTGGATCCAGACCGACCGCGGTGGCGAGGCGCTCTCTTTTATGAGGAACAGCCCCCTTGCGGACGCAAAGGGGCCGAAGGCTTAGTGAGACGCCGCCTGCGCGTTGTTCTGGCGGTGACGGGAGACGAAGCCGAGGATAAAGCACATCACGAACACCACGGCGTAGAGGCCGTTAGCGGTGTGCAGCGCTGCCAGCGGACCGCTGGCAGCCACAATCGGGCCGGTGACCACGAAAGTCAGCATGGTGCCGATGGTGCCGCAGGTGAGGATAAAGTTCACCAGCTTTGGTGAAGCGACTTTAGTTTGCTGCGAACCGAGCGTAATGATCGAGGTGTAGATGGCGCTGGAGAAGAAGCCCAGGGTCAGAATAAACCACGGCATATGCTCCGGCGAACCATTTATAAACAGGTACATCAGCACCGTCGCGAGGCCGGCGAGGACGGTTAAGATGCGCTGCAGGTCGAAGAAGCGCAGGATAAAGCTGAATGACCACATGCCGATCATGTAGGACATCCAGAAATCGCTCACCAGTTTACCGGCATCGCCGAGGCTCATGCCCAGGCTCTTGGCATATTCCGGTACCCAGGAGATAAAGCCCAGCTGACCGAGGATGTAGCACAGCGCCGCGACGGAGAGGAACAGCACGCCGATGCCCCACTTCTCTTTCACCACCGGCTGGCTGTTTTCGCTCTGCGCTTTTTTGCCGAGCACCGGGAAGTCACAGCCGAATGTCAGGACGAAAATAGCGACATACACCAGACCGATACAGGCGTAGACCCAGTACCACTCGATGCTGCGCGCCAGCAGGACCGCGGCGACCATCGGAAAAATCATTCCCGCCATGCTAAAGAAGGAGTCGGTAAACAGCAGACGCGCCCCGCGCTGACGGCCTTCATACATATGGGTGATCAGGAAGGTCCCGATCGACATGGTGATCCCGCTGACCAGGCCGAGAACGAACATCGACGCGGAGAACAGCGCCAGGCTGTGGCTGAGCATCAGGCCGGCCACCGCCAGCACCATTAAAATAAAGCCAAAACGCAGCTGAGTTTTCAGCGGCACGATCTCCATCAGCCAGGCATTGAGGAAAATGGAGATCAGAATACCGGCGTTCAGAAAGGTAAAGGTGTTGCTCATACTGGAAACGGGCAGATGGAAATAATCCGCAATGTTACCCATCACCATCCCGGTGACGATCACCAACGCGCCGGTCAGGGCGTAGGAGAAGAAGCTGATCCATGTGAGCTTAATACGGTTGCTGTTAGTCATGACTGGCCTGTGAATAGAAAGGTAAAGCGCGTTGACGCTGCGCCGGGCGGACAGATTTTAGTCGTTCAGGTGATGTAATTAAATGTTTATTGTGAAATACGTTATCTTTTGCATGTTTTAATGTGACTTGCATCACGCTTTTTTCGGCGCAAGGGAGAACGTTTGCGCGGTTACAATTATTACAGCTAAGTAAAATTTGGTAAAAGGCTGGCCCAGGATGCAAAGGCTCTTTAGAATCAAGGCACTCGCTTTTATTCTGCTCCGTTAAGGAATTTCCATGCTCAAATCAACACTGGCGGCGATGGCTGCCGTTTTCGCCATTTCAGCTTTCTCCCCGGCCATGGCGGCAAAGGGCGATCCGCATGTGCTGCTGACCACCTCGGCAGGTAACATTGAGCTTGAGTTAAACAGCCAGAAAGCCCCGATTTCCGTGGATAACTTCCTGAAGTACGTTAACAGCGGCTTCTACAACAACACCACCTTCCACCGCGTGATCCCGGGATTCATGGTGCAGGGCGGCGGCTTTAACGAGCAAATGCAGCAGAAACAGCCTAACCCGCCGATCAAGAATGAAGCAGACAACGGCCTGCGCAACACCCGCGGCACCATCGCGATGGCGCGTACCGCCGATCAGGATAGCGCCACCAGCCAGTTCTTCATCAACGTGGCGGATAACGCCTTCCTCGACCATGGCCAGCGCGATTTTGGCTATGCGGTGTTTGGCAAGGTAGTCAAAGGCATGGACGTTGCGGATAAGATCTCCCAGGTCCAGACCCATAACGTCGGCCCATACCAGAATGTGCCGACTAAACCGGTTGTTATCCTCTCTGCGAAAGTGCTGCCCTAATCCTCCCGCGGCGCGGTGGTTTATCGCCGCGCCCGGTTGCCTCCCGGCATAACCTGTAATTGCTGCTTATACTTGTGGCACACAGGGGACGATAAGGGGGGCGACGATGCGTCCACTCACCGATAAGCAAAAATCCCGGCTCTGGGAACAGACACGTAATAGCAATTTTCAGGCCAGCCGTCGCCTCGAAGGCGTATCGGTGCCGCTGGTTACGCTGACTGCCGAGGAGGCGCAGGCTCGCCTCGCGACGCTGCGGAGGGAGTATGAGCGATAAATTTGGCGATGAACGCGATCCTTACCTCTATCCGGCGCTGAACGTCCTGCGCAACCGCCTCGGCATCCGCCAGGCTAAAACGCTGCAGCAGGCTGCCCTGGAGATGACGTCCCTGCGGGCGGCCACCCTGCCGCTGGGCCCGCGGGTGCGCGGCTTACCCTATCTGTGCGCTATTCATCATCAGCTGTATCAGGATCTGTTTGACTGGGCGGGTAGGCTACGTGAAGTGAACCTCTACCTGGGCGATACGCCGTTCTGCCACTTTGCCCGCATCGAAGAGGAGGGGAACGCCCTGATGCAGGCCCTGGAGCAGGAGGATTATCTCTGCGGCCTGCCGCGGGATACCTTTATCGAACGCCTGAGCTGGTTCTATGGTGAAATTAATGTGCTGCACCCTTTTCGTCTCGGCAATGGCCTGACCCAGCGCATTTTCTTTGAACAGCTGGCGATACATGCCGGCTATCTTCTTGACTGGCGTGACGTCGATCCTGCCGCCTGGAGCACCGCCTGTCAGCAGGGCGCGATGGGCGATCCGGACCCGCTGGCGGCGATCTTTAGCAAAGTGGTAAGCGAAGCGCGGGAATCTGAGTAGAATAGCCCGGTTTGATTGTTCCGGAGCCGCTATGATCCTGCTTATCGATAACTATGACTCTTTCACCTGGAATCTGTATCAGTACTTTTGCGAACTGGGGGCGGAAGTGCTGGTCAGGCGCAACGATGCGTTGACGCTGGAGGAGATAGCGTCGCTGGCGCCGGAGAAGATAGTGATTTCGCCTGGTCCCTGTACGCCGGATGAAGCGGGGATTTCCCTCGCGGTAATCCGTCACTATGCAGGGAAAACGCCGCTGCTGGGCGTCTGCCTCGGGCATCAGGCGATAGCCCAGGCGTTTGGCGCGACCATTGTGCGGGCGGCGCAGGTGATGCATGGAAAAACCTCGCTTATCGAGCATAACGGCGAAGGGGTGTTTCAGGGGCTGAATAATCCTTTGACGGTGACCCGCTATCATTCGCTGGTGATTGACCCGCCGACGCTGCCGCCTGAGTTTATCGTCACCGCCCGCAGCGCCAGCGGTGAGATTATGGGGATCCGTCATCGCGACTGGGATCTCGAGGGCGTGCAGTTCCATCCGGAAAGCATCCTCAGCGAACAGGGCCATCAATTGCTGGCGAACTTTATTAAGCGGTGATTTCGGTTGCCATTGACTGATTTTTTATGCATATTTTGTGATTAGATTATCATAATCGCATCTGCATAACGAAGAGGGATGGGCAAGACATGGCAACTGAACAACCGGCAATCACCCGCGCCACATTCGATGAAGTTATTTTGCCAATTTATGCACCGGCAGAATTCATCCCGGTAAAGGGAAAAGGCAGCCGCGTCTGGGATCAGCAGGGCAAAGAGTATGTTGATTTCGCCGGCGGTATCGCGGTGACGGCGCTCGGCCATTGCCACCCGGCGCTGGTGGCGGCGCTCCACGAACAGGGCGAAACGCTGTGGCATACCAGCAACGTCTTTACCAATGAGCCAGCGCTGCGCCTGGGACGTAAACTTGTCGATGCCACCTTCGCCGAGCGAGTGGTGTTTATGAACTCCGGTACCGAAGCCAATGAAACGGCCTTTAAGCTGGCGCGTCACTATGCGGTGACCCGCCATAGCCCGTACAAAACCAAAATCATCGCTTTCCATAATGCCTTTCATGGTCGCTCCCTGTTTACCGTCTCCGTCGGCGGGCAGCCGAAGTACTCCGATGGTTTCGGCCCGAAACCGGCGGATATTGTCCATGTTCCCTTCAACGACCTGCAGGCGGTAAAAGCGGTGATGGATGACCACACCTGCGCGGTGGTGGTGGAGCCGATTCAGGGCGAAGGCGGCGTGACGGCAGCGACGCCGGCGTTCCTGCAGGGGCTGCGCGAACTGTGCGATCAACACCAGGCGCTGTTAGTCTTTGATGAAGTGCAGTGCGGAATGGGGCGTACCGGCTCGCTGTTTGCCTATATGCACTATGGCGTAACCCCGGATATTCTCACCAGCGCCAAAGCGCTGGGCGGCGGTTTCCCGGTCAGCGCCATGTTGACCACCCACGAGATCGCCAGCGCCTTCCATGCGGGTTCCCATGGCTCAACCTACGGCGGCAACCCGCTGGCCTGCGCGGTCGCCAACGCCGCTTTCGATCTGATCAATACCCCGGCGGTGCTGGATGGCGTGAACGCCAAACGCGAACTGTTCGTCAAACACCTGCAGCAGCTGGATGCCGAGTTTGATCTGTTCAGTGATATTCGCGGGATGGGCCTGCTGATTGGTGCCGAACTCAAGCCGCAGCACAAGGGCCGCGCGCGTGATTTTCTCTATGCCGCTGCGGAAGCCGGCGTCATGGTGCTTAACGCCGGGCCGGACGTGATGCGTTTTGTTCCCTCGCTGATCATCGAAGAGCAGGATATTGCCGAGGGGATGGCGCGCTTTGCCCAGGCAGTGGCAAAGGTGATTAACGGCTGATCTTCCGCAGCCAGATGCCGTGATGCGGCCGCTGACGCCATGCCACTGACGAAATGGTGTGCATGGTGTTCAGATGGCCCAGAATGCGTTGCAGATGCTGCTCCAGGGTGCTTAACGGACCGATCGGCACCTCGCTTTCCGGTGACTCCATAATATTGACATCCCCTGCGCTGCCGGGGCCATCGCTGTCCAGCCGCTGCTGACAGCGCTGCAGGGCAATCTCACAGGATTCGAGATAGCGCTGGGCAAGATCCGGGGTGAGCATCGTATGCTCCCGGGCCAGAGTGGTCATGGCGTTGATGTGTTCGACGATAAACTGGCTGTGCGTCACCCATAGCTTCATATCTTCCAGGTAGTGGGTATTAAACCCGGGCTCCTGCATCGCCTGATTCAGGGAGTTGTAGAGCGCGTTGTGCGCCTGATTGACGCGCATGCGCTGGTAGGCCAGCGCGGGCGCTTTGGGGTCGGGGCTGAGGATCAGGCGAATCGCCTGCTGGTCGGCCTCCAGCGCATCGTGGGCGTTTTTTTTCAGCAGGCCGCTCTGCCACTGCGGCCACAGCCAGACCATCCCGCCGAAGGCGATCAGGCAGCCGATCAGCGTGTCGATCAGCCGGGCGATAATAAACTGTTCGCCGTTGAGCGTCAGAAGCTGCAGGGTATATACCGCCGTCACCGTAAACCCCACCATCGCCCAGCCATAGTGTTTGCGGATGATCAGGTAGCTGAGCAGGGTGATCAGCAGCATCCCGCTCAGGGTATAGCTCTCCGGAACGTGAAAGTGCAAGGTCAGCCCGGCGATGATCAGGCCGGCGAGCGTCCCCGCCGCCCGGTGGACAATACGTACCCGCGTGGCGCCATAGCCGTTCTGTGTCACGAAGAGGACGGTCATCAGGATCCAGTAGGGCTTCGGCAAATGCAGGGCGTTGCCCATCAGGCTGGCGATGCTCAGCATCACGCTGATGCGGGCGGCGTTGCGCAGCGCGGGCGACTTCAGCGACAGATAGTTCTTTAGCGCGGGAAACAGCGGTAAACGACGCTCTTTGTCAGCCATCAGATCCCGGGCATACAGTGGGCGCTGGGTATGCAGCACCCGGGCGATGCGGCTGAAGTGCCAGGCGCAGAAGTGGCCGACCGGGTTATCCGGATGCTGGCGGGCGATTTTTTCCAGGGCGCCGATCTGTTTATCCATCTGGAAACGCTGCGGAAAACGATGATAGAGAATGTCATCCGCCAGCACCCGCAGGCGGGCGGCGACGGTCTGCGCGTTCCAGCGGATCACCGCTTCGGCATGGCTGCGCTCAACCAGCTTTTGCACCTCTTCTGGCTGATGCAGGCTGACCGAAATATGCTCCTGTAGATCCAGCCCCATCTGGAACGCCCGCAGAAGACGTTTGTGGTCGTTACGTTGGTTGGCGGCCAGCATATGCATCTGCTGATAGCACTGGGTGATTAAATCGACCACCTTCTGCTGGCGGATGAGCAGCGGCGGCAGGGCGGTCGAGGGATCGGTATGCTGGGTCAACAGGCTATATTTGGCTTCGCAATAATTGGCCAGTTCCCGGTAGAGCAGACTGAGCGACTCCCGCAGCGGCTGTTCGCGCCACAGCCAGAACCAGAACCAGTTAAACACGCCGTACCATAGCGTGCCGAAGGCGTAGATCAGCAGCGGCTCCCAGACGGGCATATTGCCCGCCAGGCTCAGGGTAAAGATGGCGGCGATCAGCGACGCGGGCAGCAGGCGCGCGTGCAGCGAACTGATTTCCGCGGTGACGCCGAGCAATAGCGCCAGGCCGCTGAGAATAAGCGGCAAAGGTATGGTCTGGGCGAGCAGCAGCTGCACCACCAGGCTGCATCCGGCAAACAGACAGCCGCCGATAATCAGACGCTTAAAAAAGCGCTTATGCGGAGTGTCGAGACCGGCGATGTTGCAGCAGGCGGGAACTAAGGAAAACAGGAGTCCCTGCTGGAGATGGCCGAGCAGAAGACCGATGGCCACAGGCAGACACAGCACCAGCGTTTGCCGCAGTGCATAGTTGACTTCCGGGTGGTAAATCAGCCTGCGCCACATGAGGGAAAAACAAAAACGGCGTACTGCAGGAGCAATACGCCGCTTAGCAACTTAACGGGTGCCGTAGACGACGATAGTTTTACCGTGTGCGGAAATCAGGTTCTGATCTTCCAGCATTTTCAAAATACGGCCAACGGTTTCACGAGAGCAGCCGACGATCTGACCAATTTCCTGACGGGTAATTTTAATTTGCATACCGTCCGGGTGGGTCATGGCATCGGGTTGCTTCGCCAGGTTCAGCAGCGTCTGGGCGATACGGCCCGTCACGTCGAGGAAGGCGAGGTTGCCCACTTTCTCAGACGTCACCTGCAGACGGCGAGCCATTTGCGAAGAGAGACGCATCAGAATGTCCGGGTTCACCTGGATCAGCTGACGGAATTTCTTATAAGAGATCTCGGCCACTTCACATGCGGTTTTCGCCCGTACCCAGGCGCTACGCTCCTGACCCTCTTCAAAAAGGCCTAATTCACCGATGAAATCGCCCTGGTTGAGGTAGGAGAGGATCATCTCTTTACCTTCTTCATCCTTGATGAGTACAGCCACGGAGCCTTTAACGATGTAGTACAGCGTTTCTGCTTTCTCACCCTGGTGGATCAGCGTGCTCTTTGATGGGTACTTATGAATGTGGCAATGAGACAAGAACCATTCAAGGGTAGGGTCTGTTTGCGGTTTGCCAAGCACCATGCGCGGTTATCCTCTGTTATAAGCTATCTCCGGGCGCCGACACTACACGGCGTCCGGGCATGCAATCGTATTGTTTCCCTATACCTGGGAAGCTGGCTGATGATTTTTCGACAGCCTGTAATGTGAACTCCTCTGCATACATGCAGTACATCAATGTATTACTGTAGCATCCAGACTGTTTTAGCATAGCTTTCGCCGCATGTCTCCTGGTGTCTCGCTTCAGCATGACGCAGGTCGCCTTCCGTTGCGAGAATTGTTATGTGCGCGTAATCTGACAGGAATATTGCGATACTGGAGTTAAATTTTATGCAAGCGCGTGTGAAATGGGTTGAAGGGTTAACCTTTATCGGGGAGTCCGCGTCAGGACACCAGATTCTGATGGATGGCAACTCCGGAGATAAGGCGCCCAGCCCGATGGAGATGGTGCTGATGGCGGCGGGCGGTTGCAGTGCGATCGATGTGGTCTCCATTTTGCAAAAAGGTCGTCACGACGTGACCAACTGCGAAGTGAAGCTGACCTCTGAGCGTCGGGAAGAGGCGCCGCGCCTGTTCACGCATATTAATCTGCACTTTATCGTCACCGGTAAGGCGCTGAAAGATGCCGCAGTCTCCCGCGCGGTGGATCTGTCGGCAGAGAAATACTGCTCGGTGGCGCTGATGCTGGAAAAAGCGGTGAAGATCACCCACTCCTATGAAGTGATCGAGGCGTAGTCTTCGCCTGCTGATGTGAATGATCTCAACCCCGGCCTGGCCGGGGTTTTTTCTGTTAGCCGATCTTTCGGCCTTCCATCAGACGCTCGACCAGCGGCGCCATAATAAGCTCCATCGCCAGCCCCATTTTACCGCCCGGCACCACCAGGGTGTTCATGTGCGAAATAAACGAGCCCTGTAGCATCGCCAGCAGCCAGGGGAAGTCGATGTTCTGCAGGTTGCGGAAATGGATCACCACAAAGCTCTCGTCCAGAGAGGGGATCGCTTTCGCGGCAAACGGGTTGGAGGTGTCCACCGTCGGCACGCGCTGGAAGTTGATGTGGGTGCGGGAAAACTGCGGGGTGATGAAGTTAATGTAATCTTCCATCGATCGGACGACGGAGTCCATCACCGCCTCCCGGGAGTGGCCGCGTTCGCTGGTGTCGCGAATGAGTTTCTGGATCCACTCCAGGTTAACGATAGGCACGACCCCGACCAGCAGGTCGACATGGCTGGCGACATCATGCTGCGGCGTGACAACCCCGCCGTGCAGCCCCTCATAGAACAGCACGTCCGTCGGCTCCGGCAGCGGCTGCCATGGGGTGAAGGTTCCCGGCACCTGATTCCACGGCACGGCTTCGTCATAGGTGTGCAGGTATTTACGCGACTGGCCTTTGCCATGGCGGCCATAGTCGACAAAGGTCTGCTCCAGCAGGCCGAAGTCGTTCGCCTCCGGGCCAAAGTAGCTGATATGTTTGCCCTGATCCCGCGCTTTGCGGATCGCCATGTCCATTTCCGGGCGGGTGTAGCGATGAAAGCTGTCGCCTTCCACCTCCGCGGCGTGCAGATTTAGCTGCGCGAAGATTTTGCGAAAGGCGAGGCTGGTGGTGGTAGTGCCCGCGCCGCTGGAGCCCGTGACGGCGATCACCGGATGTTTGGCAGACATAACAACTCCCTGGTTAAACGATGTAGTGGCGTCGCCTTAGCCGTTAAACAGGGCGCGCGGCATAATATTGACCGTCTCATGCAGTTCCGACCACACGAGGACCGCCTCTCCGCGTTTCAGCTGCTGTTTTACATCGGCGACTTTATCGGCAAGTGAACGTTCATGTTCACCATAATCGGTGCCTTCGCGTAACACAAAGCTTTCAATCAGGTTATCCAGCGTTTCGGGATCCAGATCCTGCCAGGGAATAATCATACGGGAACCTCCAGCCAGCGGTTTAACCAGTCGGGAATGCGTCTTTCCAGCCACATCTCCGGTTTACGCAGGGTGCCGCCGACGAAGCCGACGTGGCCGCCTTGTTCAGTCAATTGATACTCAACGTTCGCCGGCAGTTGCTCCTGCGGGGGAATGGAGTGGTGGTCCATAAACGGGTCGTCTTTCGCATGGATGATGAGCGTCGGCTTAGTGATATCGCTGAGCCGCGGCATGGCGCTGCATTGCCGGTAATAATCCAGCGCATCGGCGAAGCCATGGATTTTGGCGGTGATCATATCGTCAAATTCCCGGATGCGGCGCATCCCTTTGAGCTGGCGTAAATCGACGGGCAGCGAGCCAGGATACGCTTTCAGCTTACGTGAGGCGTTGGCTTTTAACAGATTGAGCAGATAACGCTGATAAACTCGCGAGAAGCCCTTATCCATATGATAGCTGCAGGCTTCCAGCATGAAAGGCGCGGAAACGATCACCGCCGCATCCAGCGGGCAGCGGTCGCCTTCTTCTGCCAGCAGGCAGCCCAGCATGTTGCCGCCCAGCGAATAGCCGACGGCGGCGGTCGGCGCGGGGCCAAACTCGCGCTGCAGCCAGTGGAGAAACCAGGTGCCATCTTCCGTTTCGCCGGAGTGATAGATGCGGTGATTGCGGTTAGGTTCGCCGCTGCAGCCGCGAAAGTGCATGACCACGCCCAGCCAGCCGCGCTGCATCGCCGCGTGGATCAGGCCATGGGCATACGGGCTGTGCAGACTCCCTTCCAGACCATGAAAGACGACCAGGCGCGGCTTGTGGCGCGCCTGGTGCGGGTCTTCGCTCCAGGCGAGATCGACAAAATCGCCGTCCGGCAGCTCAAGGCGCTGCCAGTGCGGGGTAAAGCGCAATTTACGGCGGATCAGCCGCGGCAGCATGGTTTGCAGATGACGATTGCCCACGCCGCGCATGGGATGGAACTCACGCGAATCGTTTTCGGGGGGCGTCATGTCTGTGGGGATGATTTCAACCATAGCACCAGAATAATTAATAAACGTGATGATGACTATACCGCGCAGGGCGCGCGGGAGTTAGCCAATATGTGGTCTTGTGGCCAATGACGCCCGGTGACACCGAAAACAAACCATTGATGTCATTGATGGCCTGAGCATGGGAATGGCAGAAACCCATTCTGCCCGCGCCGTCGCAGGCAGAATGATGAGGCGGCGTTAGCCTTCCTGAAGCATGCGCTCCAGCTGCTCTTGAGCCTCCAGCCAGGCCATTTCGCACTCTTCCAGCCCGGATTTCGCGCTGGCCTGCTGCTGCAGGCATTCAGTCAGTTCCGCTTTCCGCGAGGCGTCGTAGAGTTCGCTGTCGCCAAGTTTCTCTTCCGCACTGGCCAGCTGCGCGTTGAGCTTGTCCATCTCTTTCTCCAGACGGGCGATCTCTTTGCGCAGCGGTTGGGTCTGGCTGCGCAGCTCCGCTTCCCGACGCTTCTGGTCTTTGCGCGCTTGCGCGCTGTTGCCGCTCTCTTTTGGCGCGTCGCCGCTCTGGGACTCCTGTTTTTGCGAGTCGCTGAGCCACTGCTGATAATCGTCCAGATCGCCGTCGAACGGTTCGACTTTGCCATCGTGGACAAGGTACAGATCGTCGGTGGTGGAGCGGATCAGGTGGCGATCGTGCGATACGACCACCAGCGCCCCTTCAAAGTCGATCAGCGCTTCGGTTAAGGCCTGACGCATATCGAGGTCGAGATGGTTGGTCGGTTCGTCGAGCAGCAGCAGGTTAGGGCGCTGCCAGACGATCAGGGCCAGCACCAGACGCGCCTTTTCTCCACCGGAGAAGCGGCGGGTCTCTTCGCTGACCTTATCCCCCTGGAAACCAAAGCCGCCAAGATAATCGCGCAGCTTCTGCTCCAGCTCCTGCGGCGCCAGGCGCGCCAGGTGCTGCAGCGGCGACTCATCGGCGCGCAGGAACTCCAGCTGATGCTGGGCGAAGTAGCCGAGCTTGATGCCTTTGGCGAGGCCGATCTCGCCGCTCACGGGCTGGAGTTCGCCAGCCAGCAGCTTAATCAGCGTCGATTTCCCTGCGCCGTTGCGGCCCAGCAGGCCGATACGCGACCCCGGCACCAGATTGAGCTTAATGGAGTCGAGGATAATACGCTCGCCATAGCCGGCGCTGACTTTCTCCATCTTCAGCAGCGGGTTTGGCAGGCTCTCCGGCTGGCGGAAGCTGAAGTGGAACGGGTTATCCACGTGCGCCGGGGCGATGAGTTCCATCCGCTCCAGCATTTTAATACGGCTCTGCGCCTGCTTGGCTTTGGTGGCTTTGGCGCGGAAGCGATCGATATAGCTTTGCAGATGCGCGACACGCTGCTGCTGGCTTTCGTACATCGCCTGCTGCTGAGCGAGCCGGGTGGCGCGCTGCACTTCAAACGAGCTGTAGTTGCCGGTGTACTCAAACATCGTCTGCTGTTCGATATGGATAATTTTGTCGACGATAGGATCGAGGAAATCGCGATCGTGGGAGATCAGGATCAGCGTCCCCGTGTAGCCCTTCAGCCACTTC
Organism: Klebsiella sp. JN_Kp127; assembly: GCF_040062505.1. Lineage (NCBI taxonomy): Bacteria > Pseudomonadati > Pseudomonadota > Gammaproteobacteria > Enterobacterales > Enterobacteriaceae > Klebsiella > Klebsiella sp. JN_Kp127. The sequence continues at coordinate 10,761 of NZ_JBEAHS010000036.1, read as the reverse complement.
TCCAGCCAGATCACCGCATCAAGGTCGAGGTGGTTAGTCGGTTCATCGAGCAGCAGCAGATCGGAGCGGCAGATCAGCGCTTGCGCGAGGTTAAGACGCATACGCCAGCCGCCGGAAAAATCGCTGACCGGCCGCTCGAGCTGTTCATTGCTGAAACCCAGGCCGTGCAGCAGGCTGGCGGCGCGGGAGCGGATGGTCCAGGCGTCGATGGCGTCCAGCTTGCCGTGGACGGTGGCGATGGCATGGCCGTCGTTGCGCTCGTTAGCCTGCTGGAGCGCGGCTTCCAGCTGGCGATATTCGCGATCGCCGTCAATGACATAATCGATTGCCGGCTGCGGCAGGGCCGGGGTTTCCTGATTTACCCAGGCCAGCTGCCAGTTGCCGGGAAAGGTCATACTGCCGCCGTCAGCGCTTATCTCGTTTTTCAAAAGCGATAGCAGCGTCGATTTCCCGCAGCCGTTTTTCCCCACCAGACCGACCTTCTGGCCAGGGTTGATGGTAGCGGTGGCGTTGTCCAGCAGGACGCGTACGCCGCGACGAATTTGTAACGAGGAGAAAACAATCATAAGGCGCCGTATGTTCAGACTATGTTAATTTGTCATTATGATAATGTAGTGTGGAAGCGAATCGCTTCACCGGGCCGCCATGGTAGCCCAAAACGAAGACGATACACAAAGTCATTCTGGCTGTGTCAAAACGCCAGGGCTGTGCAGGCCGCCAGAAGACCTACGGGAGGGGAATGATGTCTCAGACAGCGAAAGTGTTGCTGCTGTATGCCCACCCAGAATCTCAGGATTCCGTGGCCAACCGGGTTTTATTACAACCGGCCTTACAGTTGCCAAACGTCACCGTGCACGATCTCTACGCGCACTATCCGGATTTTTTTATCGATATTGCTCACGAACAGGACCTGCTGCGCCAGCATGAGGTGATCGTTTTCCAGCATCCTTTATATACCTGGAGCTGTCCGGCGCTGCTCAAGGAGTGGTTGGATCGTGTCTTAAGCCGCGGCTTCGCCAGCGGCGCCGGAGGGAACGAACTGGCGGGAAAGTACTGGCGCAGCGTGATCACCACCGGCGAACCTGAGAGCGCCTACCGTCGCGATGCGAATCGCTATCCAATGAACGATATTTTACGTCCTTTTGAACTGACCGCCGGCATGTGCCGTATGCACTGGATGAGCCCCATTATCGTCTACTGGGCCCGGCGGCAACAGCCAGAGGAGCTACGCAGCCGCGCCCTGGCCTATCGGGACTGGCTGGCCAACCCCCTTGCCGCCGGAGGTGTCCATGGCGGGATTTGATTTGCTGCTGGCGGGGGTGCTGTTTTTGTTCGCGGCCGTTATCGCCGTCCCTCTGGCTTCAAGACTGGGGATTGGCGCGGTGCTGGGCTATCTGCTGGCCGGGATCGCCATAGGTCCGTGGGGGCTCGGGTTTATCAGCGATGTGGATGAAATTCTCCATTTCTCTGAACTCGGCGTGGTGTTTCTGATGTTTATCATCGGCCTGGAGCTCAATCCCGCCAAGCTATGGCGGCTGCGAAGCCCCATCTTCGGCGTTGGCGCGGCGCAGGTGATGCTCAGCGCGGCGATCCTCGGCGGTCTGTTGATGACGACAGGATTTTCATGGCAGGCGGCGGTGGTCGGCGGGATCGGCCTGGCGATGTCCTCTACCGCGATGGCACTGCAGCTGATGCGCGAGAAGGGAATGAGCCGCAGCGAATCAGGGCAGTTAGGCTTTTCGGTCCTGCTGTTTCAGGATCTGGCGGTGATCCCGGCGCTGGCGCTGGTGCCTCTGCTGGCGGGTTCCGCGGATGAGCATGTGAACTGGCTAACGGTCGGCATGAAGGTCCTGGCGTTTGCCGGGATGCTGATTGGCGGACGCTATTTGCTGCGGCCGGTGTTCCGCTTTATCGCCAGCTCCGGGGTCAGGGAAGTGTTCACTGCCGCCACGCTGCTGTTGGTCCTTGGATCCGCCCTGTTTATGGAGGCGCTGGGGCTGTCGATGGCGCTGGGTACTTTTATCGCCGGCGTGCTGCTGGCGGAAAGTGAGTATCGCCATGAACTGGAGATCGCCATCGATCCGTTCAAGGGGCTGCTGCTTGGGTTGTTCTTTATCTCGGTCGGTATGGCGCTGAACCTTGGCGTGCTGTACACCCATCTGCTGTGGGTGGCGGTGAGCGTGGCGGTGCTGGTGGCGGTAAAAATGCTGGTGCTCTACCTGCTGGCCCGTCTCTATGGCCTGCGGAGTTCCGAGCGTATGCAGTTTGCGGGCGTATTAAGCCAGGGCGGCGAGTTCGCGTTTGTCCTCTTTTCGCTGCCCGCTTCTCAGCGGTTGTTCCAGCACGACCAGATGGCGCTGCTGCTGGTGGCCGTCACCTTGTCGATGATGACCACGCCGCTGCTGATGAAAGGGATCGATAAGATACTGTCGCGACGCCTGAATCCAGCAGAGGATACCGATGAGGCGCCGTGGGTAGAGGACGATAAACCGCAGGTGATTATTGTTGGCTTTGGCCGTTTCGGCCAGGTCATCGGTCGCCTGCTGATGGCCAATAAGATGCGTATTACGGTGCTGGAGCGAGACATCAGCGCGGTGAATCTGATGCGCAACTATGGCTATAAAGTCTATTTTGGCGACGCCACCCAGCTGGAACTGCTGCGCTCGGCGGGGGCGGAGGAGGCGCAGTCGATCGTCATTACCTGTAATGAGCCGGAAGACACCATGCGGCTGGTGGAGATGTGTCAACAACACTTTCCACATCTGCACATCCTGGCGCGCGCTCGCGGGCGCGTCGAGGCGCATGAGCTTCTGCAGGCCGGCGTGACGCAGTTTTCCCGTGAGACTTTCTCCAGCGCGCTGGAGCTGGGGCGTAAAGCGCTCATCACCCTGGGGATGCATCCTCACCAGGCTCAGCGCGCGCAGCTGCACTTCCGACGCCTCGATATGCGAATGCTGCGTGAGTTAATGCCGGTGCATACTGATACGGTACAGATATCACGCGTGCGGGAAGCCCGGCGCGAACTGGAAGAGATTTTTCAGCGCGAAATGCAGAAAGAGAGCCGGCAGCTGGACGGCTGGGACGAGTTTGAATAAAGGTAAATCATATGGCAGTACGTAAACGTTTTATTGCCGGGGCGAAATGTCCGGCGTGCCAGGCGCAGGATTCACTGGCGATGTGGCGTGAAAATAATGTCGATGTTGTTGAATGCGTTAAGTGCGGTCATCAGATGCGTGAGGCGGATAAAGAGGCCCGTGAGCATGTACGCAAAGAGGAGCAGGTGATTGGCATTTTTCATCCCGACTAGCGTTATCCGTCGGCTTTTTTTAAGCTAAAGGGTACACGGCAGCAGAATTCCGCTACAATCTGCGCCACTATTCTTCCCATCTCAGGAGATATCATGAAAGTAGCAAAAGACCTGGTGGTCAGCCTGGCCTATCAGGTACGTACAGAAGACGGTGTGTTGGTTGATGAGTCTCCGGTAAGCGCGCCGCTGGATTACCTGCACGGTCACGGCTCCCTGATTTCCGGCCTGGAAAACGCGCTGGATGGCCACGAAGTGGGCGACAAATTTGACGTAGCCGTTGGCGCTAACGACGCTTACGGTCAGTATGACGAAAACCTGGTGCAGCGTGTACCGAAAGACGTCTTCATGGGCGTTGATGAACTGCAGGTTGGCATGCGCTTCCTGGCGGAAACCGATCAGGGTCCGGTACCAGTAGAGATTACTGAAGTTGAAGACGACCACGTTGTGGTTGATGGCAACCACATGCTGGCAGGCCAGAACCTGAAGTTCAATGTGGAAGTTGTCGCCATCCGCGAAGCGACCGCTGAAGAACTGGAGCACGGTCACGTGCACGGCGCGCATGGTCATGATCACGACCACGATCATGGTCACGATGGCTGCTGCGGCGGTCACGGTCACGACCACGATCATGGCCACGACCATGGTAAAGGCGGTTGCGGCGGCCACGGTGGCTGCGGTTGCCACTAATCTTCGCGCTTCGGCACGAAGACAACAAAAAAGCGGGGAGACCCGCTTTTTTTACGCCTCAATAATGCGGCGGCGGCGTCTCTTCGGCCTGGGAGGCGATATGGGAGGGTTGGGTCGCCTTCAGCTTCTCGATCATCAGACGCATATGCTCGCGCATCTTTGCCATCTCAATCTCGTGGGCGGTTACGGTTTTATTGAGGTCTTCGATGGTGATTTCCTGAAACGCCAGCCGGCTTTCCAGCTCCGCAAGGCGCGTTTCTAATGTGCTATCGTGCATGGGTAACCTCTTTAGTCTGATCCTGCGGGCGGATTCTACTTAAGTTTCCCCCGGCGCGCAGCATCGCTGCGTCCTACAGGAAACTTATTCATACAAAAATAGTCCTAAAAGAGGCGATATTCAGGAACGTCCGTATGTAGATTTTAACGGCGACGTTCTATAGTACGTTTTTTGCTTTTTACGATAACCCTGGGGTGAGAGGCCCCGGCCCTGGAGAAATGGATGAAATCACTGTTTAAAGTAACGCTGCTGGCGACCACAATGGCCGTCGCCCTGAATGCACCGCTGACCTTTGCTGCAGATACCGCGGCGAAAGCAGCCCCGGCGGCTGAGAGTAAATCGGCATTTAAAAATGACGATCAGAAATCGGCCTATGCGCTGGGCGCGTCCCTGGGGCGTTACATGGAAAACTCCCTGAAAGAACAAGAAAAACTCGGCATTAAGCTGGATAAAGCCCAGCTGATCGCCGGCGTACAGGACGCGTTTGCCGATAAGAGCAAACTGTCCGACCAGGAGATCGAACAGACTCTGCAGGCCTTTGAAACGCGCGTGAAGACCGCGGCTCAGCAGAAAATGGAAAAAGACGCCACTGAGAACGAAACCAAAGGTAAAGCTTTCCGTGACAGCTTTGCCAAAGAGAAGGGCGTGAAAACGTCGAAAACTGGCCTGCTGTATAAAGTCGAGAAAGAAGGCACTGGCGATGCGCCGAAAGACAGCGACACCGTGGTGGTTAACTACAAAGGTACGCTGATCGACGGCAAAGAGTTTGATAACTCTTATACCCGCGGCGAGCCGCTCTCTTTCCGTCTCGACGGGGTGATCCCGGGCTGGACTGAAGGCCTGAAGAACATCAAGAAAGGCGGCAAAATCAAGCTGGTCATTCCGCCAGATCTGGCCTACGGCAAAACCGGCGTCCCGGGCATCCCGGCCAACTCTACGCTGGTCTTTGATGTAGAGCTGCTGGATATCAAACCGGCGCCGAAGGCAGATGCTCAGCCGGAAGCCGCTGGCGATGCGAAAGCCGCGGACGCGAAAGCTGACGCTAAGAAGTAATCGGGTTCAGGCCGCCGTCTCGTCAGAGGCGGCGGCTTTTTTATTGAGCGCAGATATAATTAAAACTGGAAAGATCCTCAGGCGCTGTATTACTTTAGATAGCTTAATAATGATGATGAGCCTGCCCTGACAATAACGACAGGCTCCTGAAAAGGAGTGCTTTTTTTCATGTCCAGGTCGCTTTTAACCAACGAAACCAGCGAGCTTGACCTGCTGGATCAACGTCCCTTTGACCAGACCGATTTCGATATTCTTAAATCTTATGAAGCGGTGGTGGACGGGTTGGCGATGCTCATCGGTTCGCACTGTGAAATCGTGCTGCATTCTTTGCAGGATCTGAAATGCTCTGCCATCCGTATCGCCAATGGTGAACATACCGGCCGCCAAATCGGTTCACCGATTACCGATCTTGCGCTGCGCATGCTGCACGATATGACGGGCGCCGATAGCAGCGTTTCCAAATGCTACTTTACCCGCGCCAAAAGCGGCGTCCTGATGAAGTCGGTGACGATTGCCATCCGCAACCGCGATCACCGGGTGATTGGTCTGCTGTGCATCAATATGAATCTGGATGTGCCGTTTTCCCAGATCATGAGCACCTTTATTCCGCCAGAAACGCCCGAGGTTAACTCGCCGGTGAACTTTGCTTCCTCGGTTGACGATCTGGTCGCCCAGACTCTGGAATTTACCATCGAAGAGGTGAATGCCGATCGCAGCGTGTCCAACAATGCTAAAAACCGTCAAATCGTGCTGAATCTCTACGAGAAAGGGATCTTCGATATTAAAGACGCCATTAACCAGGTGGCCGATCGTCTGAACATCTCCAAGCACACCGTCTACCTCTATATTCGCCAGTTCAAAAGCGGCGATTTCCAGGGGCTGGATAAGTAATGCGTTTTGCCCTCACGGTGACCGGCCCTGCCTATGGCACGCAGCAGGCGAGCAGCGCCTGGCAATTTGCGCAGGCCGTGCTGCAGGAAGGCCATGAGCTGGCGTGCGTTTTTTTCTATCGCGAAGGCGTGCTTAACGCTAACCAGCTGACGGCGCCCGCCAGCGATGAGTTCGATCTGGTGCGCGGGTGGCAATCCCTCCACGATGAGCACGGCGTCGCGCTGCATATCTGCGTGGCGGCCGCCCTGCGTCGTGGCGTAACGGACGAGCGCGAAGCGCAACAGCTCGCTCTGCCTGGCCATAATCTGCAGCCGGGTTTTACGTTGAGCGGACTTGGCGCGCTGGCGGAAGCGGCGCTTACTTGCGATCGGATGGTACAGTTTTGATGAAACGTGTGGCTTTCGTTTTTTCCTCCGCGCCGCACGGCAGCGCCGCCGGCAGGGAAGGCCTCGACGCCTTATTAGCCACCTCCGCCCTCACCGACGAGATTGGCGTATTTTTCGTGGGCGACGGCGTGTTTCAGCTGTTGCCCGCCCAGCGGCCTGGCGCTGTGCTGGCCCGCGATTACATCGCCACTTTTAAACTGCTGTCGCTATATGATATCGACCAGTGCTGGCTGTGCGCCGAGTCGGCGCGAGAGCGCGGCCTGGACCCCGCGACACCGTGGGTGGTGGATGTCGAATGCCTGGCGCCGGATGCCCTGCGCGCCCGTCTGCATGAATTTGATGTGATTTTGCGTTTCTGAGGCCCCCATGCTCCATACGCTCAGTGTTTCTCCCTGGCATGCCGATATCGCAGCAATGCTTCGCTTGATGGAGCAGGGTGACGATCTGTTACTGCTGTCTGATGGCGTCGCGGCGGCTATCGCCGGCGGTCGCTTCCTTGAGATCCTGCAATCCGCCCCCATAACCCTTTACGTGCTGCAAGACGACGTTGACGCCCGCGGGCTAACTGGTCAAATTGCGGACAGTGTCGGCAGGGTTAGCTATACTGATTTCGTCAGACTCACAGTCAAACATGCCGGTCAGTTGGCCTGGTGATGGCGGGATCGTTGTATATTTCTTGACACCTTTTCGGCACCGCCCTAAAATTCTGCGTCCTCATAATATATGAGGCGATTTATTACGTGTTTACGAAGCAAAAGCTAAAACCAGGAGCTATTTAATGGCAACAATTAACCAGCTGGTACGCAAACCACGCGCGCGCAAAGTTGCAAAGAGCAACGTGCCAGCGCTGGAAGCCTGCCCGCAGAAACGTGGCGTATGTACTCGCGTATATACCACCACTCCTAAGAAACCGAACTCCGCACTGCGTAAAGTTTGCCGTGTGCGTCTGACTAACGGTTTCGAAGTCACCTCCTACATCGGTGGTGAAGGTCACAACCTGCAGGAGCACTCCGTGATCCTGATCCGTGGCGGTCGTGTTAAAGACCTTCCGGGTGTTCGTTACCACACCGTTCGTGGTGCGCTTGACTGCTCCGGCGTTAAAGACCGTAAGCAGGCTCGCTCCAAGTACGGCGTGAAGCGTCCTAAGGCTTAATGGTTCTCCGTTAAGTAAGGCCAAACTGATTTATCTTAATGTCATACTAAACTCTTAGAGTTTTGGACAATCCTGAATTAACAACGGAGTATTTCCATGCCACGTCGTCGCGTCATTGGTCAGCGTAAAATTCTGCCGGATCCGAAGTTCGGATCAGAACTGCTGGCTAAATTTGTCAATATCCTGATGGTAGATGGTAAAAAATCTACTGCAGAAACTATCGTATACAGCGCGCTGGAGACCCTGGCTCAGCGTTCTGGTAAATCTGAACTGGAAGCCTTCGAAGTTGCGCTCGAAAACGTGCGCCCGACTGTCGAAGTTAAGTCCCGCCGCGTAGGTGGTTCTACTTATCAGGTTCCAGTTGAAGTTCGTCCGGTCCGTCGTAATGCCCTGGCAATGCGTTGGATCGTTGAAGCTGCTCGTAAACGCGGTGATAAATCCATGGCTCTGCGCCTGGCGAACGAACTCACTGATGCTGCAGACAACAAAGGTACTGCAGTTAAGAAACGTGAAGACGTTCACCGTATGGCCGAAGCCAACAAGGCGTTCGCTCACTACCGTTGGTAATCCCTTCGGAGTCATAGTCACCAGGCGGGCGCTTCAGATGAGTCGCCCGCTCTGGATAACTTAACTGAACGCCTAAAGAAATAAACGAGGAATCAAATGGCTCGTACAACACCCATCGCACGCTACCGTAACATCGGTATCAGTGCGCACATCGACGCCGGTAAAACCACTACTACCGAACGTATTCTGTTCTACACCGGTGTAAACCACAAAATCGGTGAAGTTCATGACGGCGCCGCTACCATGGACTGGATGGAGCAGGAGCAGGAACGTGGTATCACCATCACTTCCGCTGCGACTACTGCATTCTGGTCTGGTATGGCTAAGCAGTATGAACCGCACCGTGTAAACATCATCGACACCCCGGGGCACGTTGACTTCACTATCGAAGTAGAACGTTCCATGCGTGTTCTTGATGGTGCGGTAATGGTTTACTGCGCAGTTGGTGGTGTTCAGCCGCAGTCTGAAACCGTATGGCGTCAGGCAAACAAATATAAAGTTCCGCGCATCGCGTTCGTTAACAAAATGGACCGCATGGGCGCTAACTTCCTGAAAGTTGTTGGTCAGATCAAAACCCGTCTGGGCGCGAACCCGGTTCCGCTGCAGCTGGCAATTGGTGCTGAAGAAGGTTTCACCGGCGTTGTTGACCTGGTGAAAATGAAAGCCATCAACTGGAACGATGCAGACCAGGGCGTAACCTTCGAATACGAAGATATCCCGGCTGACATGCAGGATCTGGCTGACGAATGGCACCAGAACCTGATCGAGTCCGCAGCTGAAGCTTCTGAAGAGCTGATGGAAAAATACCTGGGTGGTGAAGAACTGACTGAAGAAGAGATCAAAAAAGCTCTGCGTCAGCGCGTTCTGAACAACGAAATCATCCTGGTAACCTGTGGTTCTGCGTTCAAGAACAAAGGTGTTCAGGCGATGCTGGATGCGGTAATTGACTACCTGCCATCCCCTGTTGACGTTCCGGCGATCAACGGCATCCTGGACGACGGTAAAGATACTCCGGCTGAGCGTCACGCAAGCGACGACGAGCCGTTCTCTGCACTGGCGTTCAAAATCGCTACTGACCCGTTCGTGGGCAACCTGACCTTCTTCCGCGTGTACTCCGGTGTGGTTAACTCTGGTGATACCGTACTGAACTCCGTGAAAGCTGCACGTGAGCGTTTCGGTCGTATCGTACAGATGCACGCTAACAAACGTGAAGAGATCAAAGAAGTTCGCGCGGGCGACATCGCTGCTGCAATCGGTCTGAAAGACGTAACTACTGGTGACACCCTGTGTAACCCGGATGCGCCGATCATTCTGGAGCGTATGGAATTCCCTGAGCCGGTAATCTCCATCGCCGTTGAGCCGAAAACCAAAGCTGACCAGGAAAAAATGGGTCTGGCTCTGGGTCGTCTGGCTAAAGAAGACCCGTCTTTCCGCGTATGGACTGACGAAGAGTCTAACCAGACCATTATCGCCGGTATGGGTGAGCTGCACCTCGACATCATCGTTGACCGTATGAAGCGTGAATTCAACGTTGAAGCGAACGTCGGTAAACCTCAGGTTGCTTACCGTGAAGCAATTCGCGCGAAAGTTACCGATATCGAAGGTAAACACGCCAAGCAGTCTGGTGGTCGTGGTCAGTACGGTCACGTTGTGATCGACATGTACCCGCTGGAGCCGGGCTCTAACCCGAAAGGTTACGAGTTCATCAACGACATCAAAGGTGGTGTAATTCCTGGCGAATACATCCCGGCCGTTGATAAAGGCATCCAGGAACAGCTGAAAGCTGGTCCGCTGGCAGGTTACCCGGTAGTTGATATGGGTATCCGTCTGCACTTCGGTTCTTACCACGACGTTGACTCCTCTGAGCTGGCGTTTAAACTGGCTGCGTCTATTGCCTTTAAAGAAGGCTTTAAGAAAGCAAAACCAGTTCTGCTTGAGCCGATCATGAAGGTTGAAGTAGAAACTCCGGAAGAGAACACTGGTGACGTTATCGGTGACTTGAGCCGTCGTCGCGGTATGCTGCGCGGTCAGGAATCCGAAGTAACCGGCGTTAAGATCCACGCTGAAGTACCGCTGTCCGAAATGTTCGGTTATGCAACTCAGCTGCGTTCTCTGACCAAAGGTCGTGCATCATACACCATGGAATTCCTGAAGTATGATGATGCGCCGAACAACGTTGCTCAGGCCGTTATTGAAGCCCGTGGTAAATAATCCACAGGATTAAAACCTAAGTCCCGTGCTCTCTCCGAAGGGGAGAGCACTATAGTAAGGAATATAGCCGTGTCTAAAGAAAAATTTGAACGTACAAAACCGCACGTCAACGTTGGTACTATCGGCCACGTTGACCATGGTAAAACTACCCTGACTGCTGCCATCACTACCGTTCTGGCTAAAACCTACGGTGGTTCCGCTCGCGCATTCGACCAGATCGATAACGCGC